>VEPB01000190.1 GCA_012026715.1 Methylococcaceae bacterium
CCCCCTTTGCCACAACAGAGGAACCCGGCGCCGCGTCGTAGCTAATTCCGGTTTTTTCCTGATGCCATAACAGGTTAAGAGCGCTTTCGACCGGTTGCGACCCCTGACCTAAGTGCTGAGGCCCCGACGCGACTTTGGCGTTAGCGGCACCGATGCCCGATACGGCGAGCAGGGTGACCAGCAGCAGATGGAGCATGAAGTTCAACAGGCGCATGGCGGCTTTTCCGTTTTCTCGGAGGTGTTGTTTCTAGAGTGGAGCTGTTTTTCGCCGATCCCGCCGCCGCCGTCAAGCCGCGTTTTCGCCCCCGGCATTACGGCCCCGGCCAGGCCCCGCTTAGCCGCTCGATCTCTTGCGCGAGGTATTCCCGGTGTTGTTCGAGGAACGCCAGCAACTCGGCCGGCACCTCCAGCCGCCGGGCCAGTTCGAGCATGCCGGTCAGGTAGTGGCGGCGGACGGTGGCGGCTTCGCGGCGCTCGGCGCCGGCGAGGCCGGCCAGGCGCAGGGCGGTGTGGTTGAGGATGGCTTCGCGGACGTCGTCGCTGTTCATGTCGGCTTCTCCTTCTGAGGACTGGCGGTTTCAATCGCCCGGTTCGGGCTTACCGGGCATGGCGACCGCTCAGCGCCCGCGCGCAGGCCTGTCCAGCGCAGCGGAGCCGTGCATTTCACCCTGGACAGGGCGAGCACGGGTGCTATCCCTCTCCGCCTGCCCAGTAAGCCCATTCGAGGCACGACGCCGGGTGTCTTTCGCTTAAGGGAGCCCCCCTTGGGGGCGGATGGGCGGTAGGCAGCTCAAGGGCGGAACGGAAGCCGCGCGCTTTTTGCGCGGCTGGAGCGCCCTTGCGCTGACTGCCGGGCCGGGCGGGGGGATCAAACGGCGGTGGCGCCGGGAGCGCCACCCTTTGACGGGCAGGGACGATCCGGCGGCCATTTAACATAGCGCCGATTATGCGGGCGCCAGCCGCACCGGGGGCGGGCGGCGCTGCCCGCGGCTCTTGGCGGGCTTGGGCCGGCCGACCCTGGCGCATAATCCCGCGTTATGTTATTTGGCCGCATCCAAGCCCCCTTCGAGGGGGTTGGGGGTGTCTCCCGGGCGGCCCCCAGCCGCGCGGGAACTGCCGGCAACACGGGCGATAGCCGGTGTTGCGCAACCGCGAGGCAAGGAGCCGAGCGGGGTGGATCGTGCTTTGTCGCTGAACAAAGCCGGCCAGGGGTGAGCCGGGACTCGTTGCTCCAGTGAAGCAACGAGTCCCGGCGAACGGGCATACAGGACGTATGCCCTGGGCTCCCAGCGAAGCAGGGACTGCGCAGCGCAGGAGGCCGTCCCAGCCCGGCGCGCGCCTTGCCCGCACTGGCAAGCCCTGTGACCGTCGGCAGGGAATGCCGGCGCAGGGGTTGCCGGGCATGCAAGGCGCGTGACGGGCGGTCCGATGCAGCACGGTGTCCGCTTACTCCGCCGCATCATCGTGCGCTTCCTCATCGGCCTCGGCGGCCAAGGTCGATAGCAGCCTCTCCGCCGCGCCGGTCGCGTCATCGCGCTGCGCCGTCTCGGTCTCCGCCCGGTTCTTGGTTCGCTCCAGCCGCGCCGGATGGGTCGCGGTATGGATCTCCTTGAGCTTGCGGATGCTGACCCGGGTGTAAATCTGGGTGGTGGACAGCTCCGCGTGGCCCAGCATGGCCTGGATGAAGCGGATGTCGGCGCCGTTTTCCAGCATCAGGGTGGCCATGGTGTGGCGGAACAGATGACAAGAGCCACTCTTGCCGATATTCGCAGCCTTGACATACTCGCGCACGAGCTGGGTCATGCGGTTGCGGGTGAAGGCTTCGCCCAGACTGGTCAGGAACAGGGTGCCGTCGTCATTGACAGTGACCAGCTCGGGCCGGGCTTCGTCGCGGTATTTGCCGATCCAGGCCAAGGCCCGTTCGCCGATCGGCACCATGCGGTCCTTCCTGCCCTTGCCCTGCCGGACCATCAGCGTGCCGCGCTCGGCATCGAGGTCGTAGAGGTTGAGGTGGATCACTTCCATCCGGCGGATGCCGGTGCTGTAGAGGGTTTCCAGGATGGCGCGATCACGGATGCCAAGGGCGGTGGTGGCGTCCGGCAGATTCAGGATGGTCTCGACCTCGGATGGAGTCAGCACGTGCTTGGGTAACCGCTTTTCCAGCCGTGGCAGTTCCACGTCGGAAGCCGGGTTGTAGAGGATGTGGTTTTCGCGGGCCAGCCATTTGAAGTAGGCCCGCACCGGCGTCAGGCGGGTGTGCTGGCTGCGGATGCTCAAGGGCTCGCCGTTGGGCTTGCGGTAGTGGAACAGGTAGCGCTGGTAGCGCTCGATGATCGGCTTGGTGATGTCCTGAGGCCTCGACAGGCCGCGCTCGTCGCACCAACTGATGAAGTAGCGCAGGTACACCTCGCGGTTCTCGGTGGTGCGCTCGGCGTAGTTCTTGACCCGCATCCATTCCAGAAAACGCCGCAGGTAGGCGTAGAGGCTGTCCGAGTCGGCCGGGTCGCCGATGGGCGCAAGCGGGGTGTGCGTTCCTTTTTTCGGCATCGCTACACCTCGGCAGCTTGAGCAGCTAAGGAAGTGGCGTTACGACTACGGTTGGATTTCGGCGCGGCGCCTGGAGCAGCGTTTTTTCCGCCGTTTTCGGCCTCATCGCCGCAAGCCCTTGTGCTGTCGGCGTTTGCGCCGTTTTTACCAGCCTGACTTGCCCCTGACTTGGGCCTATCTTGGCCCTGACTTGGGGCTGCCTTTTCGGCTTCATACCCTGACTTCTTTTCGTCGTAGCCCAAGTTTTCCGGGTCGATCAGACCCATCAGGTGCTTTTGCACCGTCGCCGGATCGCCGTCATACAGCAGTTCATACACCAGGCTTTGCCCGCGCCCGCCGCGATGCACCAGCAGGTATTCCAGTTCGGTCAGGCGGCTGCAATGGATTTTCAGTTGGCCGTCGCTCCAGCCGGTAAACGCGCGCACGTCCCGACGGCTAAAACGGTAATCCTTCTGCGCGACGCCTTGGGCTTTGCAGGTTTGCATCACCATCCGCTGGACCTGCTTCAACAGCGTGCGGGGCTGCGGCGGCAGCTCGTCCAGGCTGCGCCCCAGCACCTCATGGGCCAGCCGGTTGGCGGTCTCGATGTCGTCTTGGGTGACTTCGATATAACGCAGCACCTGACCTTGGTGATTCACCGTCTTCACCGGGCGCTGGTACTGGTGCAGCAAGGCGATGGCTCTGATCAGCGTCAGGTACTTCATGTGGTCGCGCCGGGTCCGGGTCTTGTCGTCGATGAAGGTGAGCCGTTCGGCGTAGGGGTTGGCGACTAAAAGCGGACGTAACAGTCGTTGCGCGTTGCGGTGAAGCTGGATCAGGTGTTTCCGATCCTCGTTTTGCAACAGCCCTTCGAGGGTTTGCTGCCGGCGCTGCAGGGCGTGGATCGCTTGCGTCTGCTCGCGCGATTCGTTGACGCTGAGTACCAGGCAACGGTTCAGCAGCTCTTCGTCGATATCGATGGCGGTGGTGGTCAAAAACAGCATCACCGGACCTTCGACCCGGTATTCCTTGGTGACCAGGTTGCCGGTCGTCTCGTCCTTGCCGGTGCTGGCGATGGTCAACTCGCCTTCGGACTGCAACAGCTTCAAGGCATAGCTGGCGGTGGCCGCGCCTTCCTCTTCGGCGATGGCGAGGATTTTGTGTTTCAGGTGGGCCTCGCCCAGGTAGAACAGGCTCTGCCCGGTCATCGCCGAGTAGGCCACCCGCTCTTCCTCGGGGACGAAGTTGAGGATGGCGTCCATCAGCGAGGATTTGCCAGCGGCGCTGGAGCTTTGGATGATCACCGCCAGGGGCTTGTCGAGCTTGCGCGAGACACAGGCGAGATAGCCCACCAGCTTGTTGGTCTCCTCGCCCACTACGCCGGCGGCCTGGAAGTCGGCGAGGAGGCGGCTCAAGAGGCCGGGCGATTGCAACAGCGCCAAGGCCTCCCGCTGCTCGGCCTCATCCAGTGCCGGGGCCTCCGGCTTCTCCGGCGTCAGCGTGTGTTTGATCTGCCGGTGCTGCAGCTCTTCGAGCTTGAGCAACACACGGCCCAGGTCGCGCTTGATCACCTCATCGGCCACGCCCAACTCGGCGCCGGCCTGATGGATGAAGGTCTGCCGCGGCCGCGACTGGTACAGGTCGAAGCTGTCGATGTGCACGTGCTCGCCCCGGCTCACCAGCAGGTTCACCTTCAACTGCTCGTAGCTGAGGTTCTTGGCCAGGCCCCGGATGCGGTAGTGGCGGTCGCCCAGCGTCAGGGTGACTTCGCGCTCGCTCACGTCGGCATCCACCGTTTTCGGCGCCTCCGGCAGCGGCGTGGCGGTGGTCGGTTCCGGCAACTCGGCGGCTAAGGAAGGAAGTTCCTCGGCCTGCTCGACGCCGGACAACGGGCTGTCACCGGCGGCGGTGGTGATGGCCGGTGCTTTTCCTTTCCCCAGCCACTCCGCCTTGCGGATCGCTAGCCCCAAGCTCTTGGCGGCCGGCTTCACCTGCTGCGCGTAGTCGTTGGCGTCCATCCCTTTCGGGAACTGGATACGGAAGGCGTCGATGCCGTTTTCGGTGAGCAGCGCAGCCAGCTTCTCGGCGGCGGCATTGCCCGCCTCGTCGCGGTCGTAGGCGATCAGCACACGCTTGATCCCGTGTTGCTTGAAGGCCGCCAGGTGATCATCGGTGAAGCCGCCGGTGCCGTAGCTCGCGGTGACGTTGCGATAGCCATTGACCCAGAAGGTCATGGCGTCGATCAGCGCTTCGCACAGGATGATTTCCTCCGACGCCTTCAGCGCCGCCACATTCCACACCCCGCGATGCGGCCCCGGCAGGTACAGGTGATACGCCGTGCCGGGGCGCAGGTTGTTCAAGACCTTGCGGCCGTACACTTCGGTGATGAGGCCGTGCTCGTCCATGACCGGAACCACCAGGGAACCGTTGAAGTGCTCGTGCCCCGATTCGCGCAAGAGACCGATCCCCTGAAGCTTGCCGCGCAGCTCGCTGCCTGCCTTGCGGTTCTTCTCCGGCAGCCGGTAGCCCAGGGTGCGGTTGGCATAGCCCAGTTTGAAGGTGTCGATGAGTTCGGCGCTCTTCAGGCCCCGGCTTTCCAGGTAGGCCAAGGCCTCGGGGCTTTGCTTCAGGGTCTGGTGGTAGTAGTCGAGCACCTGGCGCAGCGCGGTTTGCCGGTCGGCCTCGGCGGCTAAGGGAGAAACCAGCTTGGTGGCGGTGTTCTGCTTCACCGTCTGCGTGCCGCTCTCGGCGACCCGCCCCGCGTCGTTCTGCAAAATCTCGCAGGCAAAACGGAAGCTCACCCCTTGGGTCTTCATCACCCAATCGATCACCGACCCCGCCGCCCCGCAGCCGAAACAGTGGAACAGGTTGCTCTGGGGGCTGAGGATCAGCGAGGGCGTGTCGTCGCCATCGTGGAACGGGCAGCGGATCGCAAAGTCCTGGCCTTGCTTTTTCGGTTGATAACCTTGGCTCTCCACCAGGCGCAGCAGGGACACCTCGGTTTTGAGCCGGGTCACGATCTCGTCCGCCAGTCTTGCCATAGCCATCCTCCCCTAAAAAAGTGGGAACACTTAATGGATATAACATACCTATAGTGCTACCATCGGTCAACACAATCACCTTGATCCACCCCGGACCCTATAACAGACTAAGGGAGATTTATTCCTCATGTGACCTATACAACGACTTTTCAGGGAGTCCTTATGACCTTGGGCGACCGCATCAAACGGCTTCGGCAAGAACGCAACTGGTCCCAGGCCCAACTGGCCCAGCGCCTGGACGTGCATCAGAAACAGGTGTCCGGCTACGAACGCAACGTGCATGTCCCTTCGGTGGAAGTGCTGATCCGCCTGGCGGAACTGCTGGATGTGTCGCTGGACTACCTGGCTTTCGAGGACCGGGAGGATACCCGCAGCGCCAGCCAGATCGCCGACCGCGACCTGCTGCGCAAGATGGAGGAGGTGGACAAGCTGCCGGAAGCCGACAAGACCACCATCAAGGCCGTGCTGGATTCCTTCATTCTGAAGAGCCGCTTTCAGCAACTCGCCCGTACCGACGAACCGGCCACCACCGCCCGCTAAGGAGACTGATCATGCCAACGCAAACCCTTAAACAGGAGGCCCTGGAATCCCTGCGACACTTGCCCGACGATGCCGACATCGACGAGATCATGTACCGCCTTTACGTTATCGACAAACTGCGCAAGAGCCGCGAAGCCATCGACAAAGGCGAGGTCATCCGCCACGAGGATTTGAAGCACGAGATCGAGCAGTGGTGATCGTCTGGTCCAAACCGGCACGCGAAGACTTGCGCCTGATCCACCAATACATTGCCCACGATTCCAAACGCTACGCCAGCCGCGTGGTGCAGGACATTACCGAGAAAGTCGAGGTGCTGCGGGAGCTGCCCAAATTGGGCCGGAGGGTGCCGGAAATCGGCGAAGAAAACGTGCGGGAAATCGCGCTGTATTCCTACCGCATCCTGTACGAGCTGATCGGCGAGACCATTTACATCCACGGCGTCATCCACCGGCGGCGGGATTTCAAGCCGGTGGATTTGCAGCGGTAACGGCTAAAAGCACATGAGCAACCAACTCAACGACACCAGTAAATTCTTGAGTTACATCTTGCGCCACGAACCCCAGGCCATTGGAATCACGCTGGACGGCGAAGGTTGGACTGATATTGCCGCACTCATCGAAGGCGCCAACAAATCCGGCAACGCGATTGACCGCAACCTGATTCAACAGGTGGTCAATACCAACGATAAAAAGCGATTTGCCATTTCTGAAGACGGCTTGCGTATTCGCGCCGTGCAAGGACATTCAACGGATAACGTGTCGATTACTTACCCAGAGAAAGTACCCCCGGAGTTTTTATATCACGGCACCGCCACGCGCTTTTTGGAATCCATTAGCCAAGAAGGACTACGACCTGGTGAGCGGCACTACGTGCATTTATCGGAGAACGAACAAACCGCAACCGTTGTCGGCCAGCGTTACGGCAGCCCGGTTGTGCTAAAAATTGAAGCCCTGCGGATGTACCGGCAGGGCTTCAAGTTCTTTCAGGCGGAGAACGGGGTCTGGCTGACGGGTCAGGTACCGCCGGAGTTTCTGAACAGAACTGACCTAAATCAAGAACCTGTCAACTGTCGAACTCGATAAAGTCTTCAACGGCGCGCCGAAGCCAGTCATAGAAACTGGAAAATTGAGCGCGTTGTTCCCATCCGGGTGAGGCGAAGTCATGAATGACAAATACTTCGTCTCCTTTGCCGACCTCCCAGCATGCAACATCATCATTATCTTGCCGGTGAGCGAAAGGAACGAGCCGTCGTGCAGGATACCTCTCGGTAAGTCCAGCCATTGCTTCTCTCAGAGGTTGCCCCTCCAGAAAGTACCAGGGCTCAAGTTCTATTAACCTCAATTCAACGACCCGATTGAACTGTCGCGGATAACGAAAACCCTGAGGCCACTCTTTCTCCGTAAGCAATCCCAGAGTCTTCATTGCGAAGACCCCGTGAACGGTGAGCCGCTTGGATACGTGTTTCGGAATACGCTATTTTGCTGCTGGATACGTACCTGAACCGCTTCCTCCCAAGTCGAAGGCTGAACACCACTTCTTGGCGTCCAACGACCGGCTGGGAATGCATCACCTGCGTTGTGAATCAGGGCCTGAACATCGATACCCGCGCGTTGCGCGGCAAGCACACGCGTATTATCGAACGTGGTTAGTGCCCCATCACTCATTCGAACAACATCAATTGGCGCGCCTTGCCATCCATTTGCGCGCATGCTCCCAGCGATACTTTCAACACCATTTACAGACGACTGGCTAAATCGAATAGCAGAAGGGCTAATACTCTCTACCCCCTTTGCCACA
>VEPB01000582.1 GCA_012026715.1 Methylococcaceae bacterium
CCGGATGGATACCAGTTCCAAGTCATAGAGCAAAGTCGCCTCGGGACCGACGGCCGGTGGTGCCCCGGCGCTGCCGAAACCCAACTTGGGCGGAACCGTCAGCTGCCACTTCGAGCCCGCCGGCATGCGGGTCAGGGCTTCCTGCAGACCGGGAATCTGCTCGGCTACCCTGAGCGGCGCCGTCTTTCCGGTGGCTGGACCAGTCACGAATTCGGTGCCATCCAGCAGGACGCCCCGATAGTACACCTCTACGGTATCGCCGGCTTTTGGCCTGGCGCCGTCGCCTTGCTTCAGGATCGTGTATTGCAGCCCGCTGGGCAGGCTCACCACGCCGGCCAGTTTGGCGTTCTCCTGCCGATAGGCGAGGCCTTTGCGGGTGTTCTGCACGGTTGCGCGCATCTTCGCCAGATCGCGCCGCTTGGTTGTCGTCATCGGGTGGCTGGGCTGTTCCGTGGTCGGCGTCGCCGCGGAACCGGGTTCCGATCCGGCATCGGCCTGAACCGGCAGGTGCAGAATCGCCAGCAAGGCTCCGCCCAAGAGCCAGCGCGGAGCGGGGCGGGCGGAAATGAATGCAGCATGTGTCATGGAAACCTCGAAGTCATACGACCGAAGGTCGTGCTTTGGATTGAGCAAGCACCGAATCTGTCGGCTTTTCCTTAAGCCCCCATTGCGGCGGTTAAGCCGCGACGGCGGTGTCTCCCGATTCAGTCCAGAGGGAGCCCGGAGTCGGCAGCGGACGGGACGGTCAGGGCCGCGTCCGCCGCCTTTGCCGATAACCCTGTGCTTACCGGGTCGTTCCGGCCTTCAGCGGCCCCCAGTTCGACACCAGGGTCGGGATCTGGGAGTTGATGGCCCGGACACGGTAGGTGTAGGGGGTCTTGGTGGTCAGGCCGGTATCGGTGAGCAGGGTATTGTTGGAGCCGTTGACGATGTCGGGCACCGCCGCTACCCAAATAGCACCCGCCGCGCCGCACGCCACGACCGTACCCTGGCAGCGCTGAACCTGGTAGCCAGTGGTGATGCCAGCCGAAATGGATTGTTGCCACTGCACCTTGAGCTGGCGGGCACCGGCCGGCAATGCCACTTGGGTCACCTGCATCTGGGTCGGAGCCGAGGGGATCAGGTTGGCAGTGGCCGTGCTGGCCATGATGACACTGGACACCGGTCCGGTGAGGGTTCCGTTGATTGGGTACACCGAGAACTTATACAGCGTATTCGCGGTGAGAGCCGGGCTGGTCCAGGTCGTCGTGTTGGCCGGCAGCGCGGCGTTGGTCGCCACGCCCCAGGTCACGGCGCCGGTGGTGGCGTTGACGGCACCGATTTGGCGTTGCACCACGTAGCCGGTTTCCAGGGTTGCAGCATCGGCCCAGTTCAGGGTCGCCTTCCGGGTGACCGCGGCGTAGCTGGTCGTCAGTCCCGTGACGGCAGGCAGGGTCGGCGCGGAGATGACGGCCGAGTTGGTGCCGGCGGAACCGGTGACTCCCGAATTGACCGCGCTGATGCGGAATTGATACAGCGTGTTCGGCGTCAGTCCGGTCACGACGGCGCTGGTGGCGTTCGGCGTCGTCAGCGTCGCGCCGATTGACCAATTTACACCCATATCGGCGCTGTATTCGACCAGATAGCCGGTCTCGTTGGTGGCGGCGTCGATCCAGGTCAGTCCGATCGTGTCAGCGCCGACCGCGTTGCCCGCAATAGCGGGTGCGGTGGGCGCGGCAGGTACGCCGATGACCGTCACCGGGTTGGATGGGCTGGAATCGCCGGCGGCATTGACCGAATAAACGCGATAGCTCCAGTCCCCAGTTGCGACGATGGTGTCGTTGCTACCGGTGGCGTTGGCCAGGGCGTTCACCGCCAGCTTGGTGGCGACACCGTTGACGACTCCCTTCTTGTACTCGGTGATGGTGCCGACGGCGCCATAGGCTCCGACTACGCCGTTCACCACCGGAGCCTTTTCCAGGCGGAAGCCGATTTCGCTGGCAGGATCGGTTGTTGCGACCGGGCCCGTTACCGGGGGCGGGTCGGTCCAGGTCAGGTTGACCGACGCCCCCAGACTTCCGACCGTGGCCGGGGCGCTGAGTACCGGAGCATTGGCCGGCACCGTCGCGGCAAAGTTGAGGGTCAGCGGCCGCATCAGGTCGTTCTCCTCGTGGCCCAGGATGTGGCAGTGCCAGACGTATTCCCAGTTGAATTCGGCGATCTGGTTGGTGAAGTTGGCCGGCTGTCCGGTGATGGGGTCGACTTGGGTGAAAAACAGGGAGGAGCCCAGCGGCTGGCTCGGATCCAGCGGACGCACGGAGTTGGGCACGCCGAAGGGGATCTTGGGCGTCTTAGCCTTCACCGCCACCAGGATGTCGGTCATGGGCACCATCTGGATGGTTTCCTTCCAGCCCACCTCGGTGGGTTCCGGCTGGCGCACCACCCCGTCCCAGCCGATGCGAGCCAGCACCTGCAGATTCACCAGATGGAAGTGGATGGGATGCATGTCCACGCCGTTGTGGGGCACCCGCCAGATTTCCACCTGGCCGTCGGCGACGGTATCGGTGTTGGGGTTGATGTAGGCCTGGGGCAGGGGCGAGCCGGCCGCCGCGTTGTTGCCCGGCAGCCAGGTGCCCAGGTTGGCGGTGATGCGGCCGAGGAAATCGAAGTCCTCGAAGATGGTCTTCTCCTTGGCC
>VEPB01000568.1 GCA_012026715.1 Methylococcaceae bacterium
GATCCTACCGGACGCTCGCCGGATCTCGGCTGGCTCGGAAATCTCTCCGCTACAGCCGACGAGGCTGAAGCGAGACGATTGAAGGAGGAGATCATGAAACTATGGCGACGAAACGAATGGCAAGGGGTCGAGCGCAGTTATCAGGCTTGGTTCAAGTTGAGGCCGGGTGAGGATTGGGAGGTGTATAGCGCGGCGGCCCAGGCCGCCATGCAGTTAGGTTTCGGCACTGCGCACTATCTGCGACTGCTAAGAGCGCTTGGCGCCAATCCTCCGCCGGAGCAAACCCCCAACCTTGCCGCTGACAAGCAGGCTCTGGAACTGGGCTGGGCGAATCTCGACATCCGCTTGCGCCGGAATGCGACAGAAGACCTTCAGCGCGAGGGCGGATTGCCTTTTGGCGGTCCGGAGCTTCCCGCGATACAGCGCGCTCAGAAGGAACTTCGTGGCACAGGGAAATTTATCGACTTGTTACCGGCGAATGTCTATTCCCTGAACGGGCGGGAAATCCGGCTTACCAACGCCCATGGGATTTCTCGCGTCGCCCTCGTCCAAATCCGCGAGAAGGGCGATGGGACCTTTGAACTACGCACTCGCCCTGGCCCCTGGGAGCCACGGTTATCCGACCGGTACCCCTAGCAGCGTATAACTCGGAGGAGCGGATTCGATGGCTTACCTCTATGAGACCAATAGCCCAAGCCACTGGTATCCTGCGAGACGCCGCTGCGGAAGTTGCGAGGCCGGCGCCCCTGATGCCCGGACCGGTTCGAGGCTGGGGCAAGACCCAACAACAACCACTGTTCTCCAATCGCAGGCAACACGTTTGGCCGGGGAGATCAAGACTCTGGCTGAGGCGCGCGCCTGGACCAGGGTCGAAGCACTTTACCTGCAACTCGAGAGCATGGGGAATGAGGCTTTTGCATCAATACCGAATGCCTCGGAAGTCCATCATATCGGAGCGGTAGCCGCCGACATTTTCGGTAATACCCAGCTTCGCCAAACCCGATTGGTGAGGGAAAAATACTCGCTGGAAACCACCGGCGAATCACTGACTGGCCTCGCATACCGTACGGTTATCGCCCAATTGGATGCCATAGAAAAAGCCTACGGTTCGGTAACGGTCGCGCCGCGATCCAGACCCATATCCAAGAGGAGCCGCTTGCTGCTGGAGTTGATACCCGCTGCATTGCCATCCGTTCCGGAACAGCGGAGAAGTATCGAAGCCGCTGCGGCGTCGCTTAAGGAATCTGGCGAATTCAACGGGCTTCTTCCGGTTGGCAACTATGTCCTGAAATCCGGGAAACGTCCGTTATCACAGCCGTTTACCGTCAGCGCCGGCACGGAACTCGTCGGCAAGAAAAGACTGGCCGTCGTTTGGGATAATTAAGGAGCCGTTGATATATTCAACGGCTTCCCTGACCGGCCACGTCGTTGGCAAACCCACGGATCGGGGCTCGCAATGAGGCAGCGTCTTGAGGAGTCTTTATGCAACCGTCAACGGCCGTCCTCATTGCCGAATGCGACCCGCTGTTCTGCACCGCGCTGCGAAATCATCTGTTAAGCGCGGGCGTCGATTCAGTGGATTTGGCCATGTCGGTGCGCAGAGCGCTATGGAAGCTCCGTCAGCAAGACTACGGCACCGTATTGATCGGTTTTTGCCCTCCCTTCCGGCGTGCGGAACGACTTGCCGCCGTCGTCCGCCGACGGCAGCCTCAGGCGCGCGCGTGGTGCCTGATCAGCGCCGCCGACCTAAGGGACGCGCCATCCGGCCCGTATCAATTTCTGATCCGGGAACGCAGCCTCTGCGAACTGACCGATCTGATCGGGCGCCGCTGATCCGTTCCGAAGGCAACCATTGCGGCGGAGTTGCAGGCTCAGAGACATCGAAAACCGCCAGATCACCTCGGGGCACGCGGGTGGTCAAGAATCACGCCATACAGTTCCACCCGGCTATGGACGCCGAAGTGCCGATACAAGCGCTGAACGTGGATGTTGACGGTATGCGGGCTAATGCCGAGTTCTTTCGCGATCTCCTTGTCGCTCATGCCGTCGAGCAGCGCCCGCAGGACCTGGCTCAGGCGCGGCGGCAGGGTAGACCTGTCGTCGGCCGTTCCCGGAAGGGTCAGCCGGTCACCCAAGGATAGGCTCAGCTCGTGATGGAATAGCCGGATCAGACGGCTCGCCGACCTCGGGAACCAGCCGTCGGCCGCATCGCGGTGAAGAACGACGACCTGCAAAGGCCCGTCCGGTTCCGTAGAAAGCCGTAATGAACTGGTGATCCGGTCGCCGAGACCGCTGGCTCTGACGAAATCGTTGTAGTGGCGGCTGCGATACCAAGCAGGCAGATCGACGACTGATCGCAAACTCCGGGTACACAGCCGCGTCTTCAGGTTTCCGTAATAGGCGAGATGGAAAGGATCGTCGGCTTGGGCGTTTTCCTCCTGGTAACGCGACCACAACGCGCGCTGCGCATCGTCGAGAAACCCCCGGTCCATGGGCGCCGAAAGCCGTTCGCCCGAGTGCAGGCAATCATGCAAATGGAGATACAGGCCCACGCGGGCGCCGGTGATGAGGCACAGCCCTTCGAGCATGCGCGCCCGCCACGCATTCGGATCCGATCCCAGATCTCGGCATTCCCCGACCAGGCGGTAAACCGCGCGTATCTGCTTTAAGCCGGGCCGCCCCGACTTGTCCGGAGGTTTCAACATGGCGAACCCCGCGTCCGAATTAGTGAAAATGCCCTAATGACAGGGCGCACGGCGATCCATACAGTACCAAGAAACCGGCTCTCAGCCCATGCCGGGCGTGCATCCGGAATTGTGAGCCCGCGATCCCTTCCAAGGAGAACGCCATGCATCCGCTCGGGAGTCTCTACCACGCCTATTTCCGTGCCGCCAACGACATTCTCCTGATCGTGGACGAAGCGTCCCGGACCATCGTCGATGCCAATAGTCATTGCTTGAGGGCGACGGGCTTTCAAGATTCCGAGCTGATCGGCATCGCGCTGAGCCGGATCCTCC
>VEPB01000544.1 GCA_012026715.1 Methylococcaceae bacterium
GAGTCCGCAGCACCCCGTCATTGTCCTCGGCGGATCGGAAGCCGAGGCGGTGCGACGGCTGCTGGAGGTGGTGGTGCTGTGCAGCGAAGTCCGCTGGGGCGATGCCGGAAACGGCAGCCTGGAAGGGTCGCCCACCGAGTGCGCGCTGGTGGAAGCGGCCCAGGCCGCCGGCATCGATGGCCCCGGCTTGCGACGCGGGCGTCCGCTGGAACATCTGGAACACCGGGCGGAGAACCGCGCCTACATGGCCTCCGTCCATACGATCGATACGGACCGGCGGCTGGTCGCGGTCAAGGGCAGCCCCGCCGAGGTGCTGGAGCTGTGCGCCACGGTCCTGGAGGAAGGCCGGCCGCAACCGCTGACCGACCGGCTGCGGCGCCGCATCCTGCAGCAGAACGAAGCCATGGCCAGCGATGCCCTGCGGGTGCTGGGGGGCGCCTACGCCGAAACCGACACGGCGGCGGCCGGCGACTTTGCCGGCCAACTGACCTGGCTCGGGCTGATCGGCATGGAGGACAGCATCCGACCCGGGATGGCGGAACTGATCGGCCAGTTCCACGATGCCGGCATCCAGACCGTGATGATCACCGGCGACCAGAGCGCCACCGCCTATTCGGTCGGCAAGCGGCTGGGGCTGAACCACGAGCGCCAGCTGGAAATCGTCGACTCGGTGAGCCTGGACCGGCTCGAACCGGAAATTCTCAGCAGCATCGTCCGCGACACCACCGTCTTCGCCCGAGTCAGCCCGGCCCACAAGCTGAAGATCGTGCAGGCGTTCCAGGAGAGCGGCCGGGTGGTCGCCATGACCGGCGACGGCATCAACGACGGCCCGGCCCTCAAGGCCTCCGACGTGGGGGTGGCGATGGGCAGGCACGGCACCGACGTGGCGCGGGCCGTGGCGGACGTGGTGCTGGAAGACGACAACCTCCACACCATGATCACCGCCGTGGAACAGGGCCGGGCCATCTACGCCAACATTCGCAAGAGCCTGCGCTTCCTGCTGTCCACCAACCTGAGCGAGATCGAGGTGATGCTGGTCACCACCGCCCTGGGGCTGGGGGAGGCGCTCAACCCGATGCAACTGCTGTGGATCAACCTGCTGACCGACATCTTCCCGGCCCTGGCGCTGGCGCTGGAGCCGCCGGAACGGGACGTGCTCAAGCAGAAGCCGCGCGATCCGGCGGAACCCATCATCCGCCGCGAGGACTTCATGAAACTGCTGCGGGAATCTTCGGTGATCTCCGCCGGCTGCCTGGGCGTCTACGGCCTTAGCATGGCCCGCGGCGGACTGGGAACGGCCGCCAGCACCAACGCCTTCATGACCCTGACCACCTCCCAGCTGCTGCATGCCCTGGCCTGCCGCTCGGAGGAAACCACGGTGCTGGACCGGACCCGCGCGCGCAATCCCTATCTGGCGGCGGCTTTGGCCGGCTCACTGGGCCTGCAGGTCCTGGCCGCGCTGGTGCCCCAGCTGCGCGGCATCCTCCGGATGTCGCCGCTGGCCCTGGCCGACGTGGCACTGATCGCGGCCGGCGCCGGACTGCCCTTCCTGGTGAACGAAGGCGCCAAGACCCTGCGC
>VEPB01000432.1 GCA_012026715.1 Methylococcaceae bacterium
GCCCTTGGCGTCGCGCCGCTCCGGGATGTCCTGCACCAGGGTGTACAACTCCTCCCACTGGTCCACCACCAGCAGGAAGCGCTCGGTGCCCGGCTGCTTGATCAGGATGCGCTCGACCACGTCGCGGACTTGCACGGTCCCGTGCAGCAGGGCCTCGGCCGGGCGGCCGGTTTCGATGAGGCGATCGGTCTCCCTCTGGTCCGGTACCAGCAGCGGCAGGAAGCCGGCGACCAAGCTGTAGAACGGCCGGTCGCCGGGCACCAGGGTGAGGATTTCCCAGGGCGACCCGGTGTCGCGGCGCAATCGCGGGATCAACCCGGCCCGCACCAAGGACGACTTGCCGCTGCCGGAGGCACCGACCACGGCCACGAAGTTCCCCTGCCGCAGCTTCTCCAGCAGGGCGATCACGGCCAGTTGGCGGCCGAAGAAGAAGGCGGCGTCTTCCTCGCGGAAATAGGCCAGGCCCTTGTAAGGGTTGATGGCAGCGAGAGTTTCCCGGATGCGTTCGGCCAGCTCCGCTCCCGGCGGCTGGCGGCGGATCGCCCGGCATAGGATGGCCAGGGGCAGCGCCTGATCCAGCCCGCTGCGGAAATCGACCCAGGCGTTTTGCGCCAGGAAGCCCAGGGCCGGCTCGGCATCGGGGAATAGCACGGGGATGACCGGAAACTCCGGCTCGCGCGCCTGGCGGTCGAGGGCGAAATCCCGCTCCCGCTGCTGCCACGGCCCAAGTTCGCCGGGACCGAGGCACACCGCCACCGAACCGCATTGGCTCAGCGCCTGTTCCAAGGCCTTGGGCCAGGGCTGGCCGGGCACCAGGTTCCAGCGGTCGAGGAACACCGTCAGCCCCTCGCCCTCCAGCTTTTTGGCCAGTTCGGCGACTTCCCGTTGGAGGCGGGTGGGGTAGCTCAGAAAGACATCGTAGGCGGCCATCGTCGGGATCGTTCCTGATCTGCTGCGGTCGGCGGATTTTCCCACAGCTCGGGCCGCTCCGGCAGCGGCGCCGGGCGGTACCGATCATTCCGGCTTGCCGGTTGGCCGATTCCGTGATCCGGCTGCACGCCGGTGTGCCGCCCAGGACCCTGGGCGGAAATTCGATCCGAAATTCTAAGAAGGTCTTAAGCCACTGCGGGTAAGACTCTACCGTCCGCTCAGCGACGACCTCCGATCAACCTTTGGCCGGGAGAGACAAGCGTGGAAGGAAAGGGATATGCGTCGAATACGGTTGGCGCCACGGCCGGCTTGCGGCTGGCGGGACTGGTCCTGACGCTGCAACTGTCGGCCTGCGGTCCGTACAAGGGCTACCTCGGGCCGGAGTTGCCCAACCACCAGGTCGCCACCGTGAGCCTGAAAGCCCCGACGGCTTCGCTGATTCCCGTATTCTGGATTCCGCCTCTCAACATGCTCACCTGGTTGGCCGACGATTGGTACGAAACCTCCAGGGATGCGGCGATCCATCTCCATTCGATCATCATCGATCCGCAGCAGCCCACCTGGGACGGGCGATTCCGGAACCGCCTGCAACTGACGCGGTTCAACGCCGTAAAGGTTCTTCCCGGCGAATACCTGCTGTCCAGCGTGAGCAAGGACCACGTGATCGAGCGCGAGGCCATGAATGATGAATCCTGCTCGACGTCCAAGGAAACCTGCACCTGCCCGTCGACCCAGCAGAGCGAAGAGAACAAGGACAAGCAGTGCACCCAGCCGGTTACCAAATGCCGCAAAACCATCCGGGTGACCGCCCACGATCGGCACTGCGGCACCCATCTGATCGCCAGGCCGGGGCGGCACTATGAGATCTTCCGGCGCGATGAGATCATCCGAGCCCAGGCGAAGTATTTTCCCGAGGACATCCAGCCGGAAGGCAGCTGTTACTGGGAAGAACCCTACACGTACTCGACGACCGACGAGAGCAGCTCGACCGGAAGCTGTTCCTGATGCCACAGGGCTCAGCCTTACGAAACGACCATGCACGCTGTCCTGCGCAAGCTGACCGGCGGTGACCTCCGCTCGAAAGGCCGCTCCGACGAGGTCGTGCTGCTGATTCTGGCCGATCCGTCCCTGCTCCCGATCCTGGTGGACGGCCTGCTGACTTCGCTCGACCCGGTCCTGCGCATGCGCTGCGCCGATGCCTTCGAGAAGGTCACCGCCCGGCGCCCCGAACTGGCGCTGGGGTTCGCCGAGCAGGTCTTGGAACTGCTTGCTCGCCAGCAGCCGAAAGAGGTTCTCTGGCACCTGCTGCAGGTGGCGCCGCGCATCGCCTGGCCGAAGGACCGGTTGGCCGGGGTGTTGGCGGCGATCGATCGCGCCCATCGCGACCCCAGCAATATTGTGCAGGCCTGCGCACTGCAAGCCGAAATCGAAATGCTCGGGCAGGCCCCGGAGCGGCGGGCGTCGGTCACGCGACTGCTGGACGTGGCTCTCGGCTCGGGGGTTCCGGCGGTCGCAGCGAGGGCGCGCAAGCTCTCCCGGCTCTTGCAGGAGTCCGAAAACCGGACCTGAATCGCATCCCCCAACTGCACAATGCCGTTAAGTTAAGCCGCTGGGTTCCCTCTCCCTGCGGGAGAGGGCTAGGGTGAGGGCCTGAAGCGCTTGATATTCACGGACACCTCATCGAAAA
>VEPB01000330.1 GCA_012026715.1 Methylococcaceae bacterium
AACTGGCCGGCATCGACGCCCGGCAACTGATCCCGCTGCCTTTCGGCGTGCTGGCGTTTCTCTCTAATTTCTTCGGCGCTGAGCAGCTTGGGCGGTGGCGCGGACGTATCCGGCTGCGGTGCCAGATCGACCGTGAGCCCCTCCTTGCCCACCGCGATGCGACGGGCTCCGAGAAAGACGAACACCGCCACGCCGCAGAAACCGATGCCGATATAGAGCACCGTCAGTGGGAAATGGCTGGGCGACACCACGCTCGCGACGATCAGTCCCAGCCCGAACACCATCAATGCGATTGAAGCAACAGCCGTCTTGCCGTCGGTCATACAGCGCTCTCAATGAACCAAACCAGCGTCCCGAACGGGCCGATCCGTCTCGCACACCATGGCGATCACCGGCGCCTGGACGCTGGCGAAGCGGTCGGCGGTCAGTCCCGGCAACGCGCGAAACCCGCAACGGGCGTAAAAGCCCTCCATCTGCCGGTGGCAGGCGAGGAACAGCGTCCTGATGTGCAAGCGGCGCTGCGCCAGGGTCTTGAGGGAATCCACCAGCACCTCCCCCAAACCGTGTCCGCGGTGTTCCGGCGCGACGATGACGCGGCTGACCTCGGCATGGGTCTGCCGGCGCAGGATCAGTTTCCGGTAGTAGCTTCCGAATCCGGCGAAGGCTTCCAGCACGTCGAACGGCAACACCTCTCCCCGCGGATACTGGAACAGTCGCTGCAACCGGTCGTCGCCCCGGCGCTTGAGCAGACCCGAGATCGCCGTGATGGCATCGGCCTGCTCCACCCCCAGAGGCAACACCAGCCGGGCACAGCCCACCAGGCTGCCGTCGGCGGCAAAAGCACCGATCGGCCGTGCCACGCGGTCGGAGAAATGGAGCTCCCAATCGTCGGCGGATTCGGCCAATTCCTCTGGCAGGAAACCCTCCTGTTCCCAGACTCGCCGGCGCAATCGGAAGTAACTGTCGAAATCCTGTTCGGAACTCAGCTCCCGAAGACCGTAGCGATGTCCGACCCGCAGGCGCAGCAGCGCCTTGCGCAGGGCCGGCAACGGGTCCTGCGCCCGCGCCAGGGTTTCCGGCGCGATCATGGTGGCGCTGGGCGGATCGTCGGGATCGCGGCTACATTCCGACAGGATGCCGCGCGGCGGCCGCACGATCACCTCCAGCTTCTGCAGCCGGTGGCGGCACAGCTGATCCTTGACCTCGGCCAAGGAGAAGCCGATCGGCACCAGCACGGCCCGCCTCGGGCAACGTTGCGCACCCGCCAGCGCTTCCTCCAGGGTGGCTGCGGGCATGACCGATTCCACCGAGTCCCGTCCCAGCGGATCGCTGTACTGCCAGGACCGGATCTTCAACAACACGTTGCGCATTTCCTGATGGGGACACACCACCGTAACCTTGATGCCGTCTAACTCGTTCATGACCACCCTCCGCACGCTTCAGCCTGCGTCCATCGAAGCCGCCCCGGATCGATCGGCGGGAGTCGCCGCCAGATCCACTGTTCCGGTCCGGAAGAACCTACCCCGGGGTGTGTTGCCGCCGTTCATCCGTGGAGTTCCGGTCTTCCGGCCATCCGGTCCCGCATACCCTGACACTTCGGGTCAGAAACCGGATGGAGCGTTGCCATGATGAGCCACGACCGCGTCTTTTCGCTGTAACTTAGTGACCAGCCGAGTGTGAACAATTCACCATGCCGCCGTAGAGGAAATCGATGACCTTGAAGTCCCGGCTCCACACCCGCTGGGCCGAACCCTGGCGCCAGCTGGGCGCTCCGGCCCGAACCGGCTTGCTGAGCGAACTGCTGGACCGCTACTCCGAAGCGCAGCGGGCTTATCACACGGCACAACACCTGGAGGAGTGCTTCGGCTGGTTCGACCGGGTGCGGTCGCGCTGCCTGAGGCCGGCTGAAGTGGAACTGGCCCTGTGGTTTCACGACGCGGTTTACGACCCCCGCCGCACCGACAACGAGGAGCGCAGCGCGGCCTGGGTCCAACGAGAGCTGGCGGCGGCGGCTTTGGGTGATGCGGTCGCGGGCCGGGTACGCGACCTGGTGCTGGCGACCGCCCACGGCGCGATTCCCGACGAGCTCGACGCATGCCTCCTGGTGGACGTGGACTTGAGCATCCTGGCTGCCGACCGGGGACGCTTCGCCGAGTACGAAACCCAGGTGCGGCAGGAGTACGCCTGGGTCGACGATGCCGCGTTCGCCGCCGGGCGAAGCCGGGTCTTGCGGGGATTCCTGGAACGCCCTTCGGTGTATCTCACCGAGTGGTTCAGGGAAAAGCTGGAAACAACCGCCCGACGCAATCTGACGCGGGCGCTGGCTCGCTGGGAACAGGCCTAACCGGCCAGGATCTTGCGGGTCGCGTCGATCTGCGCCTGGGCCTGGCGCAACAGGTTGAGGGAAAACTCCGCCGTGAGCCCGCGGTTCTCCAGCTTGGCGAAGCTGGGCAGGGCGATGATGGGTGGCAGGGCTGCCTTGCCCCGTTGCGCCAGCCGGGCATGCCACACCGCCAGGCGCACGACGTCGCCCAGGTCGATGCGGGGACCGCTGTCGACAAACCAACGCTCGGCCTGCTCCGGCAGTTCCAGGTACTCCTGCGGGAAATCCCACTCCTGCAGCACGTAGCGCCCAACCGGGACCGTGAGCAGTTCGAGGGCGGCGTCGATTTCCTCTTCCCGGCAGGCGTCTGCGGGCAATTCGTCGACGAACTTCAGGAATGGAATGGCGCCGATCCGGTAAATCAGTCCGGCCAGCAGGGCCTTGTCGGAATCCACGGAGGCGAGCTTGGCCGCGAGCACCGAGGAGATGGCGGAGACCGTCAGGCCATCGTCCCAGATCTGCTCCACCCGACGTTTGATCACCGTGTGCCGAGCGCTGAACAGCTGGCGCATGCCGATGGAACAGACCACGTTGTGGGTGGCTTCCAGTCCCAGCCGCACCACCGCGCCGTGGCAGGTCGACACCGGCTGCACCGAAAGGTAAAGGGGCGAATTGGCCACATGGATCAGCTTGGCGGACAGGGCAGGATCCACCTGCACCAGCTTGGCCACCTCATCCAGATCCACTTCGGGTTTGCGGATCACCTGGCGCAACCGCAATGCCACCTGGGGTATGCTCGGCAATTGCAGTTCCCGGCTCTCGAACGACCGGCAAAAGGCGTGGAAGGCGGCGCTTCCGGCCAGCACCGGGGGCAGATCCATGGCCGCGGTGTCGATGCCGTGCACCTCCTGCCGGTTCCGGTCCGCGCACAGCAGAGCCTGGGGCACCCGCAGCATTTCCACTTCCGTATGGGAAATGCAGGTGACCGGAAAACGGGTCCCGCAGCCCAAGGGATAACGCGCCTCCGGATCCAACGCGCTGAAGATCGCCGGCTCGCGCAGTTCGAACTTGAGTTCCACCTCCCCCTTCAACAGGTAAAAGGCGTGATCGGTCAGTTCGTCCCGCTGGAACAGCAGGAATCCTGCCGGATAGGTCTCGCTGCGGTGCTCCGGCGCGAATACCGCCAGTTGCTCGTCGTGCCACGACGCCATGGGCTCCAGCAGCTTGAGGATGGAGCGGGGCACGATCTTGTCGGCCTGGTAGCTGGGCAGGGCCGAGCTGTCCCAATCGACTTGAGCTTCAGACTCGGCGGGCGGATCGGGCGCCCGCTCGATCTCCTTCAGCCCGCGGGCGCGCCGCCGGTAACTGACCGCGATCACCACGATCAAGGCCGCAAACACGAAAGACACCACCAGCCAGACCATCGCAAACCTCCTGGCGCTTCGGGAGACCCGCCCCCGTTGATTGACGACTCCGGCTCCGACACGGAAACAGCCCCCGTCCCGGCAAGGCCCCCACGCAGGTCCGCAAGATTTGAGTGTAGCAGCGGGGACCGCCGCTGCAGGAACCCATACTGGCACGAAACACGCCGTACCGAAGCGGATACCCCCTGGCTGATACGTGGCTTGCGTTATCGGCCCACCGCCCGGGCTCCCCCCAAAGCGCGGCGCCTCGGCCGACGCGACGCCCCGGACGGCCTTTGCTTCCCTCGAGCCGGGCCACTGCTTGCACCGGCTGCCCGCTTGTTCCATCATCGCCGCCAGTTTCGCAAACCTCGACCCTGCCCCATCCGTCGCCATGAAAACCACTACTGCTCCACTGCTGTTCTCCGCCCTGGCCGTTCTGCTCGCCGTTCCCGATGCCCATGCCTGGAAAGGCGATAGCTTCAAGGTCTGCGCGGACCCCAACAATCAACCCTATTCCGACAGCAAGGGCCAGGGTTTTGAAAACAAGATCGCCGAATTGCTGGCCAAGGCGGTGGGGAAAAAACTGGAGTACACCTGGTTCCCGCAACGGATGGGCTTCATCCGCAATACCCTGAAGGCCCAGATTCCGGACTCGGAAGACTACAAATGCGACGTCATCATGGGCCTGCCCACCGGCGCCGAACTGGTGGCGACCACCAAGCCTTACTACCGCTCGACCTATGCCCTGGTCTACGCCAAAGGCAGAGGCTGGGATGACCTCAAGAGCGCATCCGACCTCGACGGCCTGCCTGAGGCCCGCAAGGCCAAGCTGAAAATGGCCATGTTCGACGGCTCACCGGCGACCACCTGGCTGTTGAACCACCACCTGGTGGAATATTCCACGCCGTTCCAGTCCATGGACGCGGACGCCACCATCAGCACCGCCCAGCGGCTGGAGAAGGACATGCTGGCGGGCAAGCTGGACATGGCCATCGTCTGGGGCCCCATGGCGGGCTATTTGCAAAATCACAACAAGGCCGGCACCTTCGAGCTGATCCCCATGAGCTCCGAGAAAGACGTGCGGTTCGAGTTCCCCATCTCCATGGGCGTCCGGATTCCGGACAAGGACCGCAAAGCCGAGCTGGACGAGCTGATCGCGGGCCACGCCAAGGACATCGAGACCATCCTCAAGCAATACAGGATTCCGCTGGAGGCCAAGGAATAACGGGCCCGGCGGCGACAGCGGTTATGCCTACCGGCCGGAAACGGGTAGCCTGATGCTCCCTCCAGCGGTGGCGGATAGTTTCGCCGGTTTGCGCTTCCTGCTCTACCACAAGCACTTCACCAGCGCCCGCACCCGCTTCGTGCGCTTTACCGAAGGGACGGTGCTGGCCCCGCATCCACTGCCCTTCCTGTCGTCGCCGCTGGAACCGGACGAAGTCGAGCCGACGGCGACCTTGATACACCCCGCCACCTTGGCGAAACGGCTAGCCGGCGGCTTGCACGTTTCAGCGGACATGCTGGAAATCGATCCGGAATTCCTCGAGCACGTGGAAATTCCGGGCGTGACGGTTGCGGTACACCTGGTCCGCGTCACCTCGATCGATCCGCCCCTGGAGCTGTTCGCCGAGCGGGGTGCCCAATTCTGCCCGATCACCGATCTGCGGGGCGGCCATCCCACCGAAATGGCGTTGCTGCGCAAAGCCTACGAACACGTGCTGGGCGGCTGAACAGCCCGCGTTCCTCAATCCTGCAGCGGCTGCGGCGACCGGTACAGCTCGCAGGCGGCGATGCGCTCCTCGATGCGATCCTTGAGTTGCTGAAACTGCGCGCTTTCGATATCGCGAAAACGCTCCGCGAAAGCCGCCGGACTCAGGTTCTCCGGCAGATCGCGCAACGACGGCATGAACACCGAATCGTCGGAACTGGCGCTCAGGACTTCCTGCACCCGCCGGGCCTCCACCGCCGATCGAACTGCCTGCTTGCCGAACCGGGTTCCCGCGCGATCGGCCGCCAGATCGATGAAGCTGAAGCCGCTGCCGCTATGGGTGTCGTTGATCTCCTTGGCCAACCCCACCATATCCGCCAACGCCCGGTGCCCGGAGATGGCGAGCGCGGCGGAAGCCATGAAATGCTGGGCCACGTCGATACGGCGATTGAGCAAGATCCCGCGCTTGCCCGGATCCGCCACCTCCCCGCCCTCCGCCAGCATGGGCCTGAGATCGCGACCGTTGACATAGGCGCCAACCACCACGATCAAGGCGCGGTTTTCATCGGCGACCTCCTCGTCGACCTGCGACCGTTTGCGAGCCAGGGCAAACAGTTCCTGGAACACCGCCCCTAGGCTCGCGTAGCGCCGGCCACTGCCGTCGTTGAGCAGTTCGGCGAGGCGGTTGTGATACGCCAACATGCGTTCCCGGCTGGCGAGATCGGACATCATCGCCTGAGATTGATCGAGCGCCTCCTTGCTCCAGTTCAGGGCGATCCGCAAACGCTCGTCGGCGATCCGCACCTCCCGCAGCAGCGGTGCCGTCAGCTGGCCGTAACGCCCCAGCGGCGTCACCTGCATCAACCACCAGCCGGCCCAACGAACCACCATCCCCGGGAGCGCGATCCGTCCGACCCGGAGCTTGCGAATGCGCGCCTGGGGATCGGCGTCCTCCGCCACCAGCTTGATATTGAGGTAACAGCCGGGGAACGGCGACTTCAGGGAGACTAGCAGCACCAGTCGCGAATCTTTGATGGCGACCGTGGCATACCCGTCGATGCGCTTGCGGGCCAGCGCGAAATTCACGACGGCGGTGAGGTCTTCCTGGGTCAGCGCGATCTGGCGCAGCTTGTCGTGGTTGCCGTTGCCCTTCACCGTGGAACGGATCAGGTCCCGCGCCACCGAAAGCTGAGGCTGCATCGCGCCCTCCTGCTTCCACACCACGGGGGCACGGTCAACCGCCAGGATCAGCGCAAGTACCGCCAGCAACACAATCAGCAAAGTGACGCCTAGCAGGGGTCGCAACCGGAACTTCATGGGGTTTGGTTAACCGAGCAAAGACCTTTGGATTTGCAAGACTCTATCAATTATTGGCTATGCTATGACTGCATCGGGGATCTTCAGCCGATCCCGACTTGCCGGACCGATGGCGGTAGGTGCAGGATAGCGAACTGCGATGATTCAGGCACTGAACTTCCCTGCCCGGACTCTGCAACTGGAAACAGGCGATGGATGATCGACCTCCTTAGACCAAACCCTCGGGTTTCCACGAGTGACCATGAACACCACCGTTTTCGACTTTCACAGCTACTATCACGATGGCCAACTGCTCAATCTCGCCGATTTTGCCGGACAGGTGCTGCTCATCGTCAATACCGCCAGCCGCTGCGGCTTTACTCCGCAGTATGCCGGCCTCGAGCGACTGTACCGGCATTTCCGGGACCGAGGTTTTGCCGTCATCGCCTTTCCCTGCAACCAATTCGGCCGGCAGGAGCCGGGCACCAGCGAGGAAGCCGCCAACTACTGCCGACAGCATTATGAGGTCAGTTTCCCCGTTTCGGAGATTATCGACATCAAGGGCTACAAGCAGCATCCGCTGTTTGCCTTTCTGACCCAAAGCCGCCGCGGCGTGTTGGGCACCCAAGGGGTGAAGTGGAACTTCACCAAGTTCCTGGTGGACCGCAAGGGCCACGTCGCCCATCGCTACGGTTCGCTGGTTGCCCCCCAAGCCCTCGCCAAGGCCATCGACAGCCTGCTGGCCGAGAAACCGGTTCTGCACCCCGACCACGCGGACAAGCCGGCCTTGCTACACGGCACCGCCAACCTATCGCCCTAATCCGGCGCGCGACGGCGCGCTCCGATCACCTGCCGGCAACGGCCATCAGCTAGAAAACAGCTCCGCCAGGCGGGCGCCTGGATCGTCGGCACGCATGAAGGCCTCGCCCACCAGGAAAGCATGCACGCCGTGCTGACGCATCAAGGCCACGTCGGGCGGCTGCAGGATGCCGCTCTCGGTAATCACGATGGTCCCAGCAGGGATGTGCGGAAGCAAATCCAGGGTGGTACGGAGATCCACTTCAAAGCTGCGCAGGTTGCGGTTATTGATGCCCACCAGCGGCAAGCCCAGGGGCAGCACCCGCGCCAGCTCCTCGGCATCGTGCACCTCCACCAGCACATCCATGCCCAATTCGGTCGCCAAGCCGGCCAGTTCGGCCATGCGCGCATCGCCGAGAGCGGCGGCGATCAGCAGAATGCAGTCGGCCCCGATGGCCCTGGCCTCGTAGACCTGATAGCGATCGATGATGAAATCCTTGCGAATCACCGGCAGGGCGCAGGCGGCACGAGCTTCCTGCAGGTAGTCTTCGCAACCCTGAAAGAAATCGCGGTCGGTCAGCACCGACAGGCAGGCGGCACCGCCGGCTTCATAGCTCCGGGCGATCTCGGCCGGCTGGAAGTCCTCTCGCAGCACGCCTTTGCTGGGCGACGCCTTCTTG
>VEPB01000173.1 GCA_012026715.1 Methylococcaceae bacterium
AGGACATCCTCAGCAGCCGCCGGGCCACCCTCGACGCCCTGGCAGAATTGCTGCGCAGCCGCGAAGTGCTGAGCGGGCAGGAGATCAAGGAGCTGATCGGACGGCAACCGGCCTGAGCCGCCTGACCGCGCATCACGGCATGGGGTCGAACGCCAGCCGTTGGGCATCCAGGACATTGGCCCGGTAATAGGCGTCGATGAATGCCTCGCCCTGGGCCTTGTAGGCGTTGTAGCTGAACCGCCAGTGGTCGCCGTGAGCGCTCTCGAGTTCGGCGGCTGCCAGCGCCTGGCCTCCGTTGATGATCTTGCGCCGGATGTGCTCCCTGGAACGCAGAGGGAAATGGCGGATCACCAGCCCCTGCTGCAATCCCGACACCCCCGACAGCCGCCGGTTGTCGGCCGCCTTGACCTCGTGGTTGCCCACCTCGATCCGCAAACCGTCACGGAACCTCACCAACACCTTGGGACAGGGAGTCAGGAACGTCTGGCGGTACTGCAGTCGCGCCAGTGGATTCTCCCGGGCCTGATCGTCCAGGGGCGTCATCGAGTAATCGCAGCGGTGCGCCACCACGTAATCGTGACCGGCCGCGGCGATGCCCGCCAGGGTTTCGGCCAGGCTGGCCCGATGCGCCGTGAGGATTTCGTCACCATCCAGCGGAATGATCCAGTCGACCCCGAACATGGCCCGGGCAAAGTGCGCCGCGGCCGTCGTCTTGCGAGACTGGTAATAAGCGACCATGGGATCGTCGATCACGTACACCAAGGCTTCGGGAAAATCCCCCTGAAAGGCGCGGATACAGGCGGCGGTCGCATCGGTCGAGCCGTTGTTCAGGATGACGTAGTTGCGCAGCCCCAGGCGGTAATGCCAATGCAGGTGAGGGTAGATGATGTCGCCCTCGTCCTTGATCAGCATGACCACGGCGGCGTCGGTGACCGGCGGTCCGGGAACCTGGCAGGACGCCGCGGCCGGCACCTGGCTCCGGGAGAATTCGAGAAGATCACGCAACCGGGCGGCCTCCCGTGAAACGTGGTTGGGCAGTTCCCATTGCCGGGCGTTGCCCAGTCCTTCGTAAGCCTCGCAGGCGCGGGCCAGCTGCGCACAGGTTTCAGCGCTGGTGGTCCTGGCATTGCGGTTGAAGTCGTACTCGAAGCGGGCGTTGGCCAAAACCAACTGGAATTCGCAGTCCTCGGCCATCCCATGGAGTCGGCTGGCCTGCTCGATCAGGGGAGGAAGGGCATCGATCGCGCCCGCTTCCAGCGTCAGCGACAGTAGCAGCGTATAGACCGGACAGCGGATGGCGGGATCGGTTGCGACCGCCTCGGCGAACGCGGTTCGCGCCTCGCCCCGCCGACCGGCCGACAGCAACACCTGCCCCCGCGAAACCCGGAATTCGGCGAACCCCGGATGCACCTGCAAGGCACGCTCCAGCAGTTCCAATGCCCGTTCCGGCTGGCCATTCAGGGCCAACTGGTTGGCATAATCGCGGACGATCAGGGGATCCTGGCCGACCAGGGGCGCTTCCCGGAAATGATCTTCGAAGGCTGCCAGGGCGGCCGCATAATCGCCCCGGTACAAACTCTCGTAAGCCCTGCTGAGGATGGGGCCTGCCACCGTTTCCGGCTCAGTCACGCAATCAACCTAAACCCAAATGACACTGAAAGGCCACGCAGGTATCCCCTTGGGGCCAAAAGAAAAAACCTTGGCCGAACCGCCGTCGGCGGTCAACCGCAGATGGAATTCCCCTTCCTCGGGATCGTAGACCCCGACCGAGGTCCTGCCGCTTCCTTCCCAGTCGCCGGTCACCGGCTGCATCCCTTCGCCGGTGGGGCCGAAGCTGAATTCCTCATCCACGTCCCAGCCGTCGCAGAGCCGATTGCGTAACAGAAACAAGCCTCTCGCCGGGTTATAGAGTCCCGTCGAATGAACCCCGTCACCGTCCCAGTCGCCGGCCATGGGCACCCAGCCTTCGTTGGGAGGGCCGAACAGAAAGGCAATCTGGGCGTCGCCGCCCTCGAAGCTGTTGGTCAGATAGAACGCCGAATTGGCCGGGTTATACAGTCCCACGCCGTAAATCCCGTCGCCATCCCAATCGCCGATCAGAGGCAGCCAGCCTTCACCAGCGCTGCCGAACTGAAATTGATGATCCGACCCGCCGCCGCCCATGTTGTTGCGCAGCACAAAACCACCGGAATCGGGCTCATAGAGGCCGATGCCGTGGAGACCGTCGCCGTTCCAGTCGCCCGCCAAGGGCCGGAGCCCCTCGTGGCCGCTGCCAAACTGGCAAATCAGCCCGGCCCGGTTGTCTTCCGGATGACGGATCAAAAAGATGCCTCCACCGGGGTAAAACAGCCCGACGGTGGAGCGGGGCATGCGCTGGGGGCCGAACTGGAAGGCATCGACCTCTTCCGGGCTCTCCGGCTCGGCAGCGGGTTGCGCATCGGCTTCCGCCTCGATCAACGCCTGAAACGGCGACTCTTCCACCACCGGCTCCGCCAGGGCATCGGGTGGAGGACGATCGCCCCGCAGCTTATCCAGTAGTTTGCTGAACCATCCCATCGAACCACTCCGCACTCAGTGTCTAAAGATGCTCCAGTCCGAATACTCCGGCCGAAAACCCCGGCATCTTACGCGATTTACCCGCTACCGGGGAGGCCGGCCGACGCCACAGCCCATTGCACGAGCGGGTTGGTCATTGGGAAAATGGCGTTTGGGCACACCCCGTTTACGACTCACCGACTCCCGATCCGGAATTCCTATGCCAAAACGAGGCTTCCTCCTCACCCTCCTCATTGTCCTGAGCCAAACAGCCGCCGCCGCCGATCATCCCGAACTGACCGAGGCCGACGAAGCCTATTCGGCCGAGCGCTACGAACAGGCCGCCGCGCTCTACCGGCGCGATGCGGAACTGGGCAAGGTCGCCGCCCAGGTCAATCTTGCCTTCCTCTATCTCGACGGCTTGGGCGTGAAACAGGACTTTGGCGAAGCGGCCACCTGGTTCCGCCGCGCCGCCGAACAAGGCAATGCGGAAGCCCAGCAAAACCTGGGGTTGCTGCTGCAGGACGGCCGGGGCGTCGCGCAGGACTATACCGAAGCCGATAAGTGGTTCATCATTGCCGGGGACAAAGGCAACTCCGCCGCGGCAGAACAGCGGATGACCCCGGGTCAGGCCAGCGAAGCCCACAAGCGCGCCGAGGCTTGGCGCGCCGACCGGAGCCAGCAGCGCTGATGCCGCCGTGCGACCGAAACGCCGACTCTACGCGTCGCCCGCTAGTTGTTCCCCGGCCACCATGGGACAAGGGCTGACGGCCGCCGCAGACGGATGGACTTCTCATCATCTGGGAACGCTGCCTGAACCATCCCAAATTTTATTTGAACCATGCGCGCCTTCGGGGGCACGGCGCCGGCAAGGAAGCGGCTGCCCGGTTCCGGGCGCCAGAAGAATCGCTGAATGAAGCCATTGTGGCTGCTTCGGCGTCCGTCGAACCGGGAATCGCGGCTTCCCGGGGACACACAAGGTCGGCGGTACATTCCAGCACCGCCGGATGCGCTGAATGAATCCTTTCTGGATTTGTCGGCGCCTGTCACCGGAAAACGCAGTTTCCCGGTGACTCACAAAATCGGTGGCTTACAGCCTCCGATTTTGGCGGTGCGTCCCTGCACCGCAGGAGCCGCTGAATCATTCAGCGGCTCCCTAAGGATCCACCGTTACAACATTGAACCACACCGTATTGCTCGACCCTTCAACTTAATCCATCAATGGGGAATGATCCAATGTTAACGATCAAACGTTTTACGGTATTCCTGTTCGTGGGCTTGCTGGCCTTTCTCATGGGCTGCAGCGGCGAAGGCCCTTTTGGCAACACGCCGCCCCAAGGCCGCCCGGACTGGATGAAAAAGAGCGAATCCACACCAAACCAGCCGGCAGCGCCCCAGAAACAATAAGCCGTTCGTCACCCTGGCGGAGGGAAGTTCCGGCAACCGGGTCCTCGCGACCCGGCTACCGTCCGCCACCCATCCCCCCCAGCCCTTCACCGACCTAAGGTTCCTCCTGCCGGTCGATCTGCTGTTTCTGATCCTCTGCCTGCTGCAGTATCCGGTCTTCCACGCCCTTGGCCTTTTCCAGCGGCGCATTGACCGACTTGTACAACTCCTTCTGGCCACCCTTGACCTCCGGCTCCGGCTCCTTGCCGGAACAGCCTCCAAGCAGCAGCACTGACACACAAATAATCAATAACTTATTCATTAGCGACCCCTCCAAATCCCAGCCCCATTCACCAAAATCAGCTTGACCATCGGTCCAGAGCGGAATACTGTTTATTTAAACAGTATTCCGCTCCGCCGACATGAAGCACCTGACCGCCCGTCAGCAGCAGTTGCTGCAATTCCTGAAAGACTATAGTGCCCGCGAAGGCTTCCCGCCCACCATCGCGGAAATCACCCGGGCGCTCCAGGTCCGTTCACCCCACGGCATCCGCGAACAACTGCAGGCGTTGGCGCGCAAGGGAGCGATCGAGCTGATCCCCAATGCGGCCCGCGGCATCCGGATTCTGCTGGAAGCCCCCCCGGATGCCGACGCCCTCCCCATCATCGGCCGGGTGGCAGCCGGGCAGCCGATCCTGGCCCTACCCCATGTGATCGGCCATTGCCGCATCGAACCCGCGCTATTCAAGGGTCGCCCCGACTATCTGCTGGAGGTGCGCGGCATGAGCATGCGCGACGCCGGCATCCTGGACGGCGACCTACTGGCGGTACGGCGCACCCCGGAGGCGCGCAGCGGCCAGATTGTTGTGGCGCGGCTGCACGACGAAGTGACAGTCAAGACCTTGCGCCTGCAGGGATCATCGCTGTGGCTGGAACCGGCCAACCCGGAGTTCTCTCCGATTTCCGTCGATCCGGAACGGGATGATTTCTGCATCGAGGGTGTCATGGCCGGTTTGATCCGCCATCGGGCGCCCCCCCCATGAAACCCGATCCGATGGCCTTGCTGCAGGGAAATCCTCTGCTGTGGCGGGGCAGCCATCCTCCCGACGCCGGCGGATCGAGCACCTGGCCCACCGGACACGCCGGACTGGATGCGGTGCTGCCGGGTGGTGGCTGGCCGCTGGGGGCTCTCACCGAGCTGATCATCCCCGATTGGGGCATCGGTGAATTGCGGCTATTGCTGCCAACCATGGCCAGTTTCACCCGGGCTCGCCGCTGGCTGATCTGGATCAATCCGCCCTTGCAACCTTACGCCCCGGCCCTGTTGCAGGGAGGGGTCGACCTGGAATTCTGCCTGCTCATCGACAGCCTCAAACATCCTGCGGATCTTCCCTGGGCCATGGAGAAACTGCTGTCGCACCGGCAAACCGGACTGGTATTGGCCTGGCCAAACGCCATCCGGCCCGCCGGCCTGCGCCGATTGCAACTGGCTGCCCAGGCCGGCAACAGCATGGGGGCGCTGTTCCTGCAGCACCCTCCCGGTTCTTCGGTGGCCGCTTTACGGCTGGGCCTGAACCCGCGAGCGGGCAAGCTCGAAGTGAACCTGCTCAAGGCGCACGGCTCCTGGCGGCGAGACAGGCTGACTTTGGCATTTCCCTAAGATTGGCCTTAGCCGGACGGTGGTATATTTCTCGGCCGCCTGACATCATCCGCCAATAGTTCTTTCCCCGCCCCATGCTGACCGTTCTCAACCCGCTCTTGCGCGACCAACCCTTTCCGGATGTCAGCGAAGCCCTGGATGAACCCAACGGCCTGCTAGCGGTAGGCGGCTGTTTATCCCCTGCCCGGCTCGAGAACGCTTACCGCCATGGAATCTTCCCGTGGTTCAGCGACGGCGAACCCATTCTCTGGTGGTCGCCCGACCCGCGCATGATCCTGCTCCCCGATGAACTCAATATCTCCCGCAGTCTGCGCAAAAGCCTCCGCAACGGCGGTTTCAGCTACAGCTTCGACACCGCTTTCGAAGACGTCGTGGCGGCCTGCGCCGCGCCGCGTCCCGGCACTAACGGCACCTGGATCACCAGCGAAATTCGAGAGGCCTACCGGGACTTCCATCGACTCGGATACGCTCATTCCTTCGAATGCTGGCTCGACGGCAAACTGGCCGGCGGCCTGTACGGAGTCGGCATCGGCCAGGTGTTTTACGGCGAATCCATGTTCCATCGGGCCAGCAATGCATCGAAGGCGGCCCTGGTCTTCGCGGTCGAAAACTTGCAGGGTTGGGGATATCGACTGATCGACTGCCAATTGCACACGGTCCATCTGGAAAGCCTTGGCGCCCGCCAAATCCCCCGCAAGGAATTCCTCCGCCTGCTGCGCCGCTACTGCGACCGGCCGGTTTCCCCACAAGCCTGGCAGCGCGAGAGCACCCCGGAGTGAATTCGATCCGCCTGCGGCTGGGCCACGAACATGCCTGCGGTTATCTCGACGACCGGCTGGCGCGTTCGGTTTTCGTCGATCCCGCCCTGACCCTTTCGCCCCAGATTTACTCGGCGCTGGCCCGCAAGGGCTTCCGCCGCAGCGGCGACCTGGTCTATCGCCCCCGGTGCCGTGGCTGTAATGCCTGCATTCCGGTACGGCTCGATGTCGCGCGTTTCGCTCCGGATCGCTCCCAGCGACGGAATCAGCAGCGCAACCGGGATCTGAGGGCGCAACCGACGCCTCCCGTGTTCAACGAGACCCATTACCGGCTGTTCACCCGCTACCAGGACAGCCGCCACGCCGGCGGCGGCATGACCGCCATGAACCGCCGGGATTACCTGGGCTTTCTGGCATCGTCCTGGTCATCCTCCCAGTTCGTGGAATTTCGCGACAACGACGAAAAACTGTTGGGGGTGGCCGTGGTGGACCGGCTTGAGGACGGCCTGTCGGCGGTCTACACCTTTTTCGACCCCGATGAATCCCAGCGCGGCATCGGCACCCATGCGGTGCTGTGGCAAATCACGGAAGCCCAGCGTTTGCGTTTGCCCTGGCTTTATCTGGGCTACTGGATCGCCGAATCGCGCAAGATGGCCTACAAGAGCCGGTTCCGGCCGCTTCAGGCGCTTCACGGCGAGCGCTGGGAAGAGATCGAAGAATAGCGGGAAAAAGCGGGGGATGTGATAATATCGTCGGCTTTAACAAACCGCCCAAGATCGGGGGTTGCGCCGCGGGTGCACTACGGAGACTTATGTCGAAAGAAGATCAGATTGAAATGGAGGGTAAAGTCATCGAAACCCTGCCCAACACCACGTTCCGTGTCGAGCTGGACAACGGCCATGTGGTGATCGCCCATATTTCCGGCAAGATGCGCAAACACTACATCCGCATCCTCACCGGAGATCGGGTCAAAGTCGAGATGACGCCTTACGACCTCACCAAGGGACGAATCACCTTCCGCCAGCGCTGAGGCCCCAAACCGTCCACTCTCAGACGGTTTCGGGCGTTTGCCGCATGCTGACGATGGAAAACGCCAGCTTGCCGTCCTCGACACTGATCCTGACCATTCCGCCGTCCGCCAGCCTGCCGAACAGCAGTTCCTCGGCCAACGGCTTCTTGATGTTCTCCTGAATCACCCGCGCCATGGGCCGTGCGCCCATCTTGGGATCGCAGCCGTTTTGCGCCAGCCACTCGCGGGCATCCGGCTCCAGGGCAATGGCCACACGTTTTTCGGCCAGTTGCGACTCCAATTCGAAGATGAACTTGTCCACCACCTGCCGGATGATCTCGATATCCAGCGGCTTGAACTGGATGATGGTATCCAGCCGGTTGCGGAATTCGGGCGCGAACAGCCGATCGATCGCCTTGAGGCTGTCGGTGGAGTGATCCTGCTGGGTGAATCCGATGGAGGGCCGATCTCCGTCGGCTGCGCCGGCATTGGTGGTCATGATCAGCACGATGTTGCGGAAGTCCGCCTTGCGGCCGTTGTTGTCGGTCAGGGTGCCGTGATCCATCACCTGCAGCAGCAGGTTGAACACGTCCGGATGGGCCTTCTCGATCTCGTCCAGCAACAGCACGGAATGAGGCTGCTTGGTCACCGCCTCGGTCAGTAGCCCGCCCTGGTCGAATCCCACATAGCCCGGCGGGGCGCCAATCAGGCGCGACACCGTATGCCGCTCCATGTACTCGGACATGTCGAAGCGGATCAGCTCGATCCCCATCACCTTGGCCAGTTGGCGGCTGACTTCGGTCTTGCCGACCCCGGTGGGACCGGCGAACAGGAAGGAACCGATGGGTTTCTGCGTCTCCCGAAGGCCCGCCCGCGACATCTTGATGGCCGAGGCCAGCGCGGCGATCGCGTCGTCCTGACCGAACACCAGCATCTTCAGATTCTTTTCCAGATCCTTGAGCTTGTCCTTGTCGTTGGTGGAAATGGTCTTGGGGGGGATGCGGGCGATCTTGGAGACGATTTCCTCGATCTCCAGGGTGCCGATGGTCTTCTTGCGGCGCGACACCGGAAGCAGCCGCTGCGACGCCCCGGCTTCGTCGATGACGTCGATGGCCTTGTCCGGCAAATGACGATCGTTGATGTACCGGCTGGACAGCTCGGCGGCCGTCCGCAACGCCGCCAGCGAATATTTCACCTCGTGGTGCTGCTCGAAACGGGATTTCAAGCCCTTGAGGATCTGATAGGTTTCTTCCACCGTCGGCTCGTGGATATCCACCTTCTGGAAACGCCGGGCCAAGGCGCGGTCCTTCTCGAAGATGCCGCGGTATTCCTGATAGGTGGTCGAACCGATGCAGCGCAATTCGCCGGACGCCAACACCGGCTTGATCAGGTTGGAGGCGTCCATCACCCCGCCGGAAGCCGATCCGGCACCGATGATGGTGTGGATCTCGTCGATGAACAAGATGGTGTCGGCTTCCTTCTTGAGGTGCGCCAACAGGCTCTTCAGGCGCTTCTCGAAATCGCCCCGATACTTGGTGCCGGCCACCAGCGCTCCCAGGTCGAGCGCGTAGATGGTGCTGCCCAACAGCACCTCGGGCACCTCGCCTTCGACGATCTTCTTGGCCAAGCCCTCGGCGATGGCGGTCTTGCCGACCCCGGCCTCGCCCACCAGCAGCGGATTGTTCTTGCGGCGCCGGCACAGCACCTGGATGGTCCTTTCGATCTCCTCCTTGCGGCCGATCAAGGGATCGATCTTGCCCTTGCGCGCCATCTCGTTGAGGTTGGTCGCATATTTCTCCAGCGGATTGGAGCCTTGCTCCGCCTCTTCCGCTTCTGGTGCCGCCGCGCCCCGGCCGGGAGCCTGCTGATCGTCGCGATCCTTGGCGATGCCGTGCGAGATGAAATTGACCACGTCCAGCCGGGTCAGGTCCTGCTTGTTCAGCAGGTAGACGGCCTGGGCATCCTGTTCGCTGAAGATGGCCACCAGCACGTTGGCTCCGGTCACCTCCTTCTTGCCGGATGACTGCACATGGAATGCCGCCCGCTGCAGCACCCGCTGAAAACCCAGGGTCGGCTGGGTCTCGCGCTTGACGCCGGGCGGAATCAGGGGGGTGGTCTCATCGAGGAATTCGCTGAGCTCCTTGGCCAACAGCTCGATGTTGCAGCCGCAGGCGGTCAGCACCTCCAGCGCCGCCTGGTTGTCCAGCATGGCCAGCAGCAGGTGCTCCACCGTGATGAATTCGTGCCGTTTCTCGTAGGCTGCCCGAAACGCGGCGTTGAGTGACGCTTCAAGCTCTTTGCTTAACATACGCTGGATCTCCGCTTAAGCCTCTTCCATCGTGCACAGCAGCGGATGCTGGTGCTTGCGGGAATAGTCGGTCACCAGGCGAACCTTGGTTTCCGCCACGTCCTTGGAAAACACCCCGCAAACGCCGACTCCTCGGGTGTGCACATGGAGCATAACCTGTGTTGCTTTATCTTCGTTCATGCCGAAGAAACTCTTGAGGACCTGGACCACGAAATCCATGGGCGTGAAGTCGTCGTTCAGCAGCATGACTTTGAACAATGGCGGCTTCTTCAGTTTGGGCCGCGCTTCCTGGGTGACGATCTCGTCACTGAGCTTGTTGTCCGGCTGTCCAGCCATGCCAAAGACCTCGGTTAACCTCAAAATTGGATTGGGGATTCCACTATATCACCCACCCCAAAACTTGTCCGCAGCATCACCCGGACCGGCCTGAATCAGGACCTTCGCAAGGCGTCCCGGCGATCGGAAAACGGCAATCGCCGCGGCAAGACCCACATCTCATACATCGACGCCACCCACATGAACACAAAGGCCATGGCCAAACCGCCGCCGGCCGCCACCACCAGGAGGGCGAAGTGGGCGTTGAGCTTGGTCAGCCACCACGAGGTAATGTCCAGCAGCAGGAACACATAGGGCATGATGATGGCAGCGCACTTCAGCTTCATCGGTACCCCCGAGGTCAGCGAGAAGATGCCGCCGACGAACATGAAGATGAAGGCAATGCCGAACAAATGGATGTGGGACACCCGGATCAGCGAAGCAAAGGTGGCACCCTGATCGGATTGCGCCCGCTCCTTGATCGCCTCGAACTTGCTGAAGTCGGGCAGCCCGCCCATCGAACCGTTGTGGCAGGGGAGGCAATCGGCCTCGAACAGGGGCTTGATGGATATATCGTACTCGGCCTGGTCGGCGCCATCCCGAACCCATTGAATGATCTTGAACCGGTCGGTTTCCGAGGCGTTTGCCTTCATGGAACCGTTCAGCTTGCTCTCCAGCATCGAGCCTGAACGATTGCCGTAATAGCTGTAGACGATGTCCTCGATGGATAATCCGAACTTCCCGTCCGCCATGCCGTGGGTGAACAGGATTTGAACGAGAGCCATGCCGTAGCCGATTGCGATGGCCATCAAATACCCTGAAAATAGGAGTTTGACGGAAAAGCCCAGGTTGCTGAGATTGATCGGCATGAGGGAAAGCTCCTTGGTTGCGGGCACGAGACCGAGCGGTTTTCCGGTCATCACGGATCAATTGTTGGATAGCGCGACCTTATTGACAACCGCCACCCGAAAAAAGTTTGTGCCATGACGTCCACTCTCGGCCCGCCGTCTGCGGCGAAACGCCCAAGGATCACGGTGGCGGCCATCGCCGAGCGAAACGGTCGATTTCTTTTGGTTGAAGAACGCGACGGCTCCGGCGCGCTGGTCATCAACCAGCCGGCCGGCCATCTGGAAGGAGCGGAGACCTTGCAGCAAGCGGTTGTGCGGGAATGCCTGGAGGAAACCGGTTACCGGTTCCGTCCGGACGCTATCGTGGGGCTCTACCTGTGGTCCCATCCCGCCCTCGAGCGGGGCTACCTGCGTGTCTGTTTCGCCGGCACCGTCGAAGGGCAAGATCCGTCGCGCCCGCTGGACGACGGCATCGAGCGGGTGCTTTGGCTGAATCGGGATGAACTCGCCGACCAGAACCACCGACACCGCAGCCCCTTGGTTCTTCGATGTATCGACGACTATCTGACCGGGGAGCGCTACCCCTTGACCCTGATCAAATCACTGATTTCCAACTGACCCATGTCGAAACACGTGATCGTCGGCATGTCCGGCGGCGTTGACTCATCCGTCACCGCCCTATTATTGCTGGAACAGGGGTACCAAGTATCCGGCCTGTTCATGAAGAACTGGGACGAAGACGATGGCACCGACTACTGCACCGCCATCCAGGATCTGGCGGATGCCCAGCAGGTCTGCGACCGCCTCGGCATCCCCCTGCACACCATCAACTTCGCAGCGGAATACTGGGACCGGGTGTTCGAGACCTTTCTGGCGGAATATGCCGCCGGCCGCACCCCCAACCCGGACATCCTGTGCAACAAGGAAATCAAGTTCAAGGCCTTCCTGGACTACGCCCTGGAGCTGGGCGGCGACCTCATCGCCACCGGCCATTACGCCCGCGTCGACCGGCGCGACGGCCGTTTCCGACTGCTCAAGGGGCGCGATCTGGGCAAAGACCAGAGTTACTTCATTTATACTCTGGGCCAGTCCGCCCTCTCCCGAACGTTATTTCCCGTGGGCGGCCTGGAGAAGCCGGAAGTACGCCGGCTGGCCACCCGGCACGGATTCAGCACCGCCCGCAAGAAGGACAGCACCGGCATCTGCTTCATCGGCGAACGGCGTTTCCGCGAATTCCTGCAGCGCTATCTCCCCGCCAGTCCGGGCGACATTCGCACCCCGGACGGCGAACTGATCGGCCAGCATCAGGGCTTGATGTATTACACCCTGGGCCAGCGCCAGGGGCTCGGAATCGGCGGCGTTCACGGCGCCGAGCAGGACGCCTGGTATGTGCTGGCCAAGGATCTGGAACACAATGTGCTCATCGCCGGCCAGGGCCACGACCACCCCTGGCTGTTCGCCGGCGCTCTGGAGGCGAGCGGACTGGACTGGACCAGCGGCATCCCGCTGCTGGAACCGTTGCATTGCAGCGCCAAGACCCGCTACCGGCAGCCCGATCAGGCCTGCCGGGTGGAACCCCTGGGTCCGGATCGTTGCCGGGTGATTTTCGATCAGCCGCAGCGTGCCATTACCCCCGGACAGTCTGTGGTGTTCTATCTTGATGGGGAGTGCCTGGGGGGGGGCATCATCGAACGGAATATCCCCCGCCCTGCCGAAGCCCGCGCGGAATGCCGGGCGGTGGCGTGAACGTCGGCCCCGCCGGCGACCCATTTACCTTTGACGAGGATGTGACCATGAGCATCACCAGCCTGTCCCCCATCGATGGACGCTATGCCGGTAAAGTCGACGCCCTGCGGCCCCTGCTGAGCGAATATGGCCTGATGCGATTCCGGGTCATGGTGGAGATTCGCTGGCTCCAGGCACTGGCGGGCGAACCGGGGATCCCCGAAGTGCCGACCCTGAGCATGTCCGCCCTGGAGGTTCTCGAATCCCTGGTGGAGGATTTCAGCGAAGCCTCGGCCTTGCGCATCAAGGAAATCGAGCAAACCACCAACCACGACGTCAAGGCGGTGGAATACTTCATCAAGGAACACATCGCCGGCCATCCGGAACTGGCCAGGATCGCCGAGTTCGTCCACTTCGGCTGCACCTCGGAAGACATCAACAACCTCGCCTATGCCTTGATGCTCAAGGAAGTGCGCGACCAGGAACTGCTGGAGGAACTGAGCGAGGTGATCGAGGCGGTTTGGGTGCTCGCCCACGAATACGAATCCCAGCCCATGCTGGCGCGCACCCACGGCCAACCGGCCAGCCCCACCACCATGGGCAAGGAGTTCGCCAACACCGCGGCGCGGCTGGAACGCCAGTACGAAATCCTGGCGGAGGTGGAACTGCTGGGCAAGATGAACGGCGCGGTGGGGAACTACAACGCCCACGTCGCCGCCTATCCGGAGGTGGACTGGCCCCGGCTGGCCAAGGATTTCGTCGAATCCCTGGGGCTGAAGTTCAACCCTTACACGACCCAGATCGAACCCCACGACTACCTGGCCGAGTTTTTCCACACCCTGATGCGCTTCAACACCGCGCTGCTGGACTTCAACCGCGACGTGTGGGGCTATATCTCGCTGGGATACTTCCGCCAGAAAACCGTGGCCGGCCAGGTCGGCTCGTCCACCATGCCCCACAAGGTCAACCCCATCGACTTCGAGAACTCCGAAGGCAACCTGGGTCTGGCCAACGCCATCATGGGCCATCTGGCCGACAAGCTGCCGGTTTCCCGCTGGCAGCGGGACCTGAGCGATTCCACGGTGCTGCGCAACATCGGCGTCGGCATCGCCCACACCAGCCTGGCCCTGCAATCGACCCTGCGAGGCCTGGCCCAGCTTGAGCTTAATGAAGCCGCGATCGAGGCCGACCTGGACGCCAACTGGGAAGTGCTGGCGGAACCGATCCAGACCGTGATGCGCCGCTATGGCATCGAAAAGCCTTATGAAAAGTTGAAGGAACTGACCCGCGGCCGCAAGGTGACCCGGGCCGACCTCCAGCAGTTCATCGAAGGTCTGGCCATTCCCGCCGATGCCAAGCAACGGCTGCTGAATCTGACCCCCAAGACCTATATCGGCCTGGCCGAAACCCTGGCGAAGCGCCTGCAATTCTAGGAGTACCCGATGAGATTTCCGCTGCGCGCGGCGCTGCTGACCCTGGCCCTATCGGCTACGGCCACCGCCGCCGAGACCCCGCTGGACCGACTGCATGCCTTCCTGGGCAAGGCCGGCAGCCTTCAGGCCGATTTCAGCCAATCGCAGGTCTCCGAGACCGGCATCCCCGGCCAACGCACCAGCGGGGTGTTCTACTTGCAGCGTCCCGGCAAGTTCCGCTGGGACTACCTCAAGCCCTACCACCAGGAGATCGTCTCCAACGGCGGCAAGGTGTGGTTTTACGACGTGGACCTGGAACAGGTCACCACCAAGAAGATTAACGAGGCGATCGGCTCCACCCCTGCCCTGCTGCTCAGCGGCGAAGTCGCTCTGGAGCAGAACTTCAAGGTGGACGACCAGGGCGAAAGCGAAGGACTCTACTGGATCCGGCTGGTACCGAAAGATCCCGACAGCGGCTTCAAGCAACTGCTGATCGGCCTCGATGGGGAAAATCTGTCGGGGATGGAATTGACCGACAACTTCGGCCAGCTGACCCGCATCTATTTCAACAACGTCAAAACCGGCATCCGCCACGATCCGGGCCGCTTCGAATTCAAGCCTCCGGCGGGCGTGGACGTGTTCGAGGAAAAATAGCCGACGTGATGGCCGGCAGCTACACCCCCCTGGCGGAGCGGATGCGCCCCAAGGCGCTCGATGATTACATCGGCCAGCGCCACCTGATCGCCCCCGGCAAACCACTGTACGAGGCGATCAAGGCCGGACGGCTCCATTCCATGATCTTCTGGGGCCCGCCCGGCACCGGCAAGACCACCCTGGCCCGCCTCATCGCCAACCACGCCGACGCCCATTTCCTGACCCTGTCGGCCGTCTTGTCCGGCGTCAGGGAAATCCGCGAGGCGGTGGCCGAGGCGCGCCGGGTAAAGACCGAACAGGCCCGCCGCACCATCCTGTTCGTCGACGAGGTGCACCGGTTCAACAAGACCCAGCAGGATGCCTTTCTTCCCCACGTGGAGGACGGCACCTTCTACTTCATCGGCGCCACCACCGAAAACCCCTCCTTCGAGCTGAACAACGCGCTGCTGTCCCGGGCAAGGGTCTATGTGCTCAAGTCCCTCACCGAAGCGGACCTGCTGCAGGTGATCGAGCGCTGCCTGAATACCGGGGAACTGGGCGCAGCCCCGTTGGACTTCCCCGCGGAGCTGCGCTGCTGGTATGTTGCCGCGGCCGATGGCGACGCCCGCAAGCTGCTGAACCTGCTGGAGATCACCGGCGACCTACTGGCCGGCGAGCGGCCGGCGGTGCCCGAGGATCTGGCGCGCCAGGTGCTGGCGGGCGGCGGCGTGCGCCGCTTCGACAAGCAGGGAGAAGACTTCTACAACCAGATCTCGGCGCTCCACAAATCGGTGCGCGGCAGCGCGCCGGATGCGGCGTTGTACTGGTTCAGCCGCATGCTCGACGGCGGCTGCGACCCGGTCTACCTGGCCCGGCGCATCGTCCGCATCGCCTCGGAAGACATCGGCAACGCCGATCCACGCGCGCTGGAGCTGGCGCTCAACGCCTGGGACGTGCAGGAACGGCTGGGATCGCCGGAAGGCGAACTGGCCCTGGCCCAGGCGGTGGTCTACCTGGCTTGCGCACCCAAGAGCAACGCGGTCTATCGGGCCTATCAGGCAGCCCGGCAAGATGCCGCCCAGACCGGCAGCGCCGAGGTGCCCCTGCATTTGCGCAACGCCCCCACCCAGCTGATGCGGGGCATGGACTACGGCAAGGGCTACCGCTACGCCCACGACGAGGCCGACGGCTACGCGGCCGGCGAACGCTATTTTCCGGACGGCATGGAAGCGCGCGAATATTACCGTCCGGTGCCGCGCGGACTGGAGATCAAGATCGCCGAAAAGCTGGCGCGGCTGCGCGAACTGGACCGCTCAACCGAACCGCCTCAGCGGAAGTCGTAGCCGCTATCGCCGCCGCACTCCGGCCCGTGCCTGGCGCGACCCGGCCGGCACGTGATTCGCCGCGTGGCGGCCATGGCGACTATCCAAAAACCCATCCATGAACCGGGGCGATTACTGTCCCGCAGGATGGTAAGCTGACAACGATGAATCAGGAGGATCGACCATGCCTGCAACCGACGAGAGCGCCGAACGGCGTCGCTATTTCCGCATCGACGACGAAATCGTGCTGTCCTACCAGCCGGTTCCCGCCGGCCAGGTACCCGAACAGCACGCCTTCCGCGAGCAGGAGCCCGACGTCTTCAGCCTGGCGTCCCATCTGGAGTTGCTGAGCGCCGAATCGGGGATGTTGCTGCGGCGCATCGAACGGGACGATCCCACCCTGGGAGACTACTTGCGCTTCCTGGAGCAGAAAATCGACCTGATCGCCCGCTCTCTGCTCGCCAACGAAGAGGAGTTCCGGCTCTCGCCGGCGCAGCGGGTCAACCTGAGCGCGGCCGGATTATCGTTTCTTTGCGCCGAAGAGTTCAGGGCGGGCGCGGTGCTGGAACTCAAGCTGATTTTGCCGCCTGCCCTGATCGGCATCCGCGCCTTCGGCCGTGTGGTTTATTGCCGCTACCGCGGCGGCGACGCGCCTTCGTACCAGGTCGGAGTCGACTTCATCGGCCTCCGTAACCAGGACCGGGATCTATTGATCCGCCACATCACCAAGAAACAGTCCCAGCAACTGCGCGAGCACCGGCAGGACCCGCCCCCCGGCGCCCCCTGATTCTGGCCCATGCAATTTAGCTCGACCACCAAGACCCTGCTGCGCCGGCTCGCCGACGGCGGCTTTCATTCAGGCTCGGCCCTGGCCCGGGAACTGGGACTGACCCGCGGTGCGGTATGGCGTTTGGTGCACGAACTGGAGCACCTGGGGCTGGAGGTTCATTCGATTCGCGGCAAGGGCTACCGGCTGGCCCATCCACCGGAACTGCTGGACGCCGATCGGATCGTCAAGGAACTATCGGAGCATACGGCTCGCCATCTCGCCGCCCTGGAGCTCCACGATCATCTGGATTCCACCAACAGTCAACTGCAGCGCAGCGCCTCCGTGGCGGCGGGGGCGCAGGTCTGCCTGGCGGAATGCCAGACCGCCGGCAAGGGCCGGATCGGCCGCAGCTGGCAGTCGCCGTTTGCCGGCAACATCTGTTTGTCGCTGACCTGGCGGTTCGCCGATCACTCCGCCCTATCGGGCCTGAGCCTGGCGGTGGGGGTCGCGGCGGTGCGGGCGCTGCAGGCGGTCGGAGCCGCCGGAATCGGCCTCAAGTGGCCCAACGACCTGCTGTGGCGCGGCCGCAAGCTGGGCGGCATCCTGCTGGAGGTGAGCGGCGAGGCCCACGGCAGCTACGCTGTGGTGATCGGCATCGGCATCAACGGCTACCTGCCACAAGCCTGGGCCCGGCATATCGATCAGCCCTGGTGCGATCTGCATGAGGTGCTGGGCGGCGCCCCGCTGGCGCGCAACCGCCTGGTCGGCCGCCTGCTGGACGAATTGCTGGGGCTGTTGGCCGCCTATCCGGAGCGGGGCCTGAGCGCGATCCTGGACGAATGGCGAAGCTACCACTGCCAGCAAGGTCAAGCGGCCTGTCTGCTTCTGGGCGAACGACGCATCGCCGGGACCATCGCGGGAGTGGACGATCAGGGCCAGTTGTTGCTGGATACGGCGGATGGACGCAAGACCTACGCATCGGGCGACCTGCGCTTGAGGGCCGGCGTTGACTGAACCGACCCGGCTGCTGGTGGACGCCGGCAACAGCCGCATCAAGTGGGCACTGGCAAAGCCAGACGGCCTAGACCCGGGCGCGCCATTCCGGTCGGAAGCGGCCGGCCTGACCGAACGGCTGGAACACCATTGGGCGACCTTACCCCCTCCTACCTCCGTCACCATCTCCAACGTGGCCGGGGTCGCCAGCGGGGATACCCTGCACGGGTGGATCACCCGGCACTGGGGACTGACCCCGTATTTCGCCAGAGTCCAGGCCAAGGCTTACGGCATCACCACCCGCTATGAGCAGCCGGAGCGGTTGGGGGTCGACCGCTGGCTGGCGCTGGTGGCAGCCCGCGCGAACCATGCCGGCGCCCTCTGCGTGGTGGACTGCGGTACCGCCATCACCCTGGACTTCGTCGATGACGACGGCATACACCAAGGTGGACTAATCGCGCCCGGATTGGGTTTAATGCGCAACACCCTGGCGCAGCGGATACCGGGTCTGAGCGTGGCACCCGCGGAATGCCGGGAGATTCTGGCGACCGCCACCGCGACCGGCATTTCCTCCGGCGCCCGCCAGGCGGTTCTGGGATTGATCGAGCGCGGCATCAGCCTGCTCGCCGAATCCTATCGGAGCGAACCGCTGCTGATCCTGACCGGCGGCGACGGGGGCGATTTGGCCACGGAGCTTCGCGTTCCCTGCCGGGTCCGCCCCCACCTGGTCCTGGAAGGTTTGCTGATCCTTACCGAGAGTGCACGATGAAATATCTGTTCTACCTGCTGTTGCTCGGGAACATTGTGTTTTACCTGTGGGAGAGCGGACATCGGCCTCATGGCGACGTGGACCGGATCGAACTCAAACTGCCCGACGGCACCGAACCGATCAAGCTGCTCAACGAAGTTCCGGCGCCCGCGAAAAAGCCATCCGGCAGCCCCGCCTCGCCTCGCGACACCATCGAAGCCGCGCCCACCCCGCAACCACCGCCGGTTGCGGTGGTTGCACCGCCGCCGCCCGTCAAACCGGTGACCGATCCTCACTGCCGACTCATCGGCCCCTTCGCCGACGGGGAAACCGCTCGCAGCGCCCTGGAACAACTGCAACCCCGACTGGATGGGCTCGGCGTCGTCAGCCGCACCGACGCGACCGTGGAAGGCTATTGGGTGCTCTATCCCAAGGCCGAGAACATCTATGCCGCCCGCGCCAACCGCAAGATGCTGTCGGACAAGGGCATCCGCGATCTGTGGCTGTTCGACAAGGGGGAACTGGAAGGCAGCATTTCGCTGGGCGTGTTCAAGACCCAGGATCGGGCCGAAGACTTGCAACGGGAATTACGGGCGAAGAATATCGAAGTGGAGATCAAGCCGCGCCTGACCCGCACCGAATCCTATTGGCTGCAACTGTCGTGGTCCAAGACCGACGACGAACTGCGCCAGACGCTGGGCGCCGACGCCGACCGATCCATCAAGAACTGCGACAGCTGAACCTGGCTCGCGTCTGTACCTCTTTAACCGTCCACCCTCACCCAGCCGCCCTCCACTTCCGATTTGACGCCATCCGCCACCAGGCTACCGTACCGCACCACCAGATACAGATAAGCCTGGGTACCGAAGATCAAATTCGCCAGCAGCAGATGGAGGGGTTGCACGAAAGCCGGGAATCCTAGCCGATCCAGGCTTACCCCGGTTGCCACGGCGACCGCGACCAGTCCCACTAACAGCTTGGCGAACCGTCTAATCGGATGCGCTATCGCAAGACCTAAGAGCAGCTTCCAGGCCAACCACAGATTGGTGAGCAGAATCACCGATGAAAAAGACCGGTGCACGTAAAAGATGACCGGGAACGACTCCCGCCACAACTGGCGGTTGCCGAGTTCTTGGGCGATCAGAGGATCGATCGCTTGGCGGATCTGAGTGCCCATGGCGATCTGAACCACGCTCATGACCATGGCGGCGGTCAGCACGGTGCCAAATCGAGGTGGCAACGCCAGCCGTGGAATTCCCGGCAGATCCGGCCGCTGCGACCGGGCTACCGCATAGATCAGCAGCAACACCAAGACGAAGGCCATCAGCATGTGGACGGTGATCATGACCGGCTTCAGATTGCTTGCCACCACCGCCGAACCCAGCCACCCCTGAAACGCGATGACCACCAACGCTGCGGCGCTGGCATTGAACACCGCCGGATCGGCGCGCCGCAAGGGCCAGGCGCGCATGACACTGAGTATGACCAGGATACCGGTGGTTGCCCCGGTAAGACGATTGACGTATTCGGTCCAGGTCTTCATCGGATTGAAGGAGGTATCGGCATAGCCGCGTTCTCCGTAGATCCGGTGATAATCGGCCGGCAACTGCGACTCGTCGGTGGGGGGAATCAGTTGGCCAAAGCACTTGGGCCAGTCGGGACAGCCCATGCCCGCTCCCGAGGCGCGCACCAGACCGCCCATGAGGATTACCAGGTAACAAGCCCCGATGGTCAGGGTGCACAAACGTCGAAAGCGCCGGCGGGGAAGGAATTCGGTCATGGCAGGGTTCCGGAAACGCGAGGCCCTGCATCATAGCACCGGCGGATCGGCCCGGCACCGATCTGAACGCTTACGGAATCATGGCGGGGTGGATCGGTCCAACTTGCTGCGCTGGCGGTTGGCTCCGTCCGGCGACCGGCGCCACAGTACCGTCGCCTGATGAGGGGAAGCCCGCTGTCTTTGCGGGAAATTTCCGGAAGGCACGGCAACAATAACACCGTCGTAGAGGTATGCCATGAAGCCAACAACCTTCGTAATGCTCGCAACCCTGTGCCTGTCAGCCCCGCTAGCCCTGGCCGAGACGGAACATTCGCTACAGACCTTCGAACACGCCAAGGCCGCCATCACCCATGGAGAAATGGGTCACGCCTCGGTTCTGGTGGAACACGCCGAAGCCGCCCTCACCCACGCCGAAGCGGCCCAAAAGGCAGAAGCCAATCCCCATATGGCGGAATCCATCGTCCATCTGAAAGCGGCTATCGAGCACGGCAAGATGGGCCACGCGGACATCGCGACCGAGCACGCCAAGGAAGCCATGCGCCACATCAAAATGGCGGGAAGATAATCCCCACCGCCCAGCCGCGGCGAAACTTTTGGAAATGACCCCGGTTTTCGCAACGGGCCAAGGCCAGCCGCTAATTCTCTAAGCCCCTGGAAAGGGTTTTTTCGGGCGGCGGGCGCTGAGAAATCCGGGAGGGACTTATTCAGCGCTTCCACCATGGGGTCGGCGCTGTGGGCGGATGCCGCTCACAGCGCGTGCCCTGTCGCCAATGAATCGCGGTGGTTGCAGAATCGCCGCGCCGTTGGTAAGACTGGATTAGGTTCCAAGGCTTTCTGCGCCACGAAACAGCGCAACTGGGGCGGGCGTGGTTGCTTGCGGACAAAGGCCGATCGCGCCAGGTGGTAACTCGGATCCTCGCCCCAGAAGTTGCGCTTCATCTCTGCCAACTCGGCGGCTCGGTAGTGCTCCAGCGGCCGGGCGCGTTCTGCCGCTTCCCGCTCTTTCCGTTTGGCGCTTAACCGGTCCGCATACTGCTCACTGCGCGCGAACCGTTCGGCGATACGATGGACCTGGCGGCGAAACCCGCCAAACCGTGACGGCGAGGTATCGTCGTGGGCGACAATCTCGTCGACCATGCCAATACCATGAGCGGCCTCGACGGCGATGGGACGGCATTCTTCCGTGAGGCGGAGCGCCAGTTCTTCGCCAACGCGGCGCGGCAGGCTGTAAGTCCAATATTCCGAGCCGTAGAGCCCGCCCATTCCCCGGTAATGGGGATTGAGCACCAAACCCTCGCGGGCCACCACCCAATCGGCCGCCAATGCCAGCATCACGCCACCGGCTCCCGCACTGCCATACAGGGCAGCGATGGTGAGATGGTCGGTAGCGGTCAGAATCTCCCGGACCAGATCGTCCATCGCATTGATGTTGTCCCAAGACGCCTGCGCCGGATCGTCTGCCGCTTCGATCAAATTCAGGTGGATTCCGTTGGACCAGAAATCCCGGCCACCCTGGAGGACGATGACCTTGGTCGGCCGGCTACGGGCGTAGCGCACCGCTTCCATGAGACGCCGACAGTGTTCCGTGCCCATGGCGCCGTTGTAGAAATTGAAGTTGACATACCCAACGTCATTGACCTCTTCATACCAAATGTCACGAAATGTCTTGAGTGCGTGGTCGGCGGTAATGGGCAACGGAATATCGGGAATACCAACCAGACGATCCCCAAGTACGGCTTGGGCGGGCAGTTTGTAAAAGCCATCTTCCTGCGAGCCTTTTCGCTTCAGATGGGAAATCCATACCGCTCCGTCCACAGCGGCGCGACAGATCGCTCCGTGGCGCGTCGCGATAATTTGCCCGGGCTTTCCGACCAAGGTGCCCTCGGCGTGGACGCCATAGAGAAAAACCGATACTCCGTCGATTTCATCCAATAACCCCGGTTGACTGCGGCCGAACGAATCTTCCGAACGATGGTATCAACGGTATCCTGCGACCAATCGATTTGCCGGCAGCCCTGTTTCATCGGCGGCCGGAACCGGCCTTTGGTTTCGGGCAAGGTATAGTCCAACGTCAATGGGATATGGATTCCCCGGCTGAAACGTTCGACCGCCAAGATCATCGCCTGCAACGCGGCGCGGGCCACCTCATCTCGATAGAGACTGCTTTTGGCGGTATCACGCATCGTGAAACGGAAACTGGCCCAAATTGCGCCCGAATCCACTTGGTCGGCAGCCTCCACCACGGTAACCCCCCATTCCTGCTCGCCGTGCAAAATCGCCCAATCCAACGATGAGGCGCCGCGGTCGCCGATGATTCCGGGGTGAACAATCAGGCAGGGAATTTTTTTCCAGATGGAGGCTGGAATGACCTGAGCCAGCATGGGACATAAGACCAGATCGGGGTTGAACTGATTCACCTGCCACTGCATGGCTTCGCCGGTCGTGGCAACCGCAATGCCGACATCATAGTTGCGGGCCTGCAATTCCACGTGAGCCAGTTGAGTCAAGCTGTTATACGCGCTGCTGAGTAATAGGATGCGCATGATCGGTTTCCTCTAATCCTTTTTAGTATCGCGAGAGAATGCCGTGTCTCGGGCATTCTCGGATCTCTTTGGCAGCGCGCCTCAGCGCATGGATCGCTTTCTGACAGCCGCCAGCCATCGCCCAAGAACAGGAAGATGCAGTCGTTCTCGAAGCTGATGGTTAATCTACGGTGGGAGTACGAACAGATTCGTAACAGATCCGCGATGAAGTTTGCGATCGGTGAAACCAAGCCGCTTCCACGATTGCGTTAGACCTGATGGGGGCATCAGGCCCAGAGGTTTCTCATGGGCTGCTCCGGGGTAATGAACCGACTCATCTACTACAGCAAGAAATCCGTCGCCATCACCGAGTTGACTCCGGTCAAGGCAATGGCCATGTCGGCGGTGCCGTCACCGTTACTGTCGGCATACACGACCCCCGCGCTGAATCTCACCTGCGCCACACCACCGCCGGAAAATGCGTCGGAGCCGATAAAGGCGAAACCCTGATCTCCAGCCAAGACCGGATCCGTATCGATGTTCACTAAACTGATTTTATCCACGCCGCTGGTGAAATCCTCGATCTCTTCGGTGAGCCCGAAAGCGGCGTCGGCATCGCTGGTGCCGCCGTAAATAAACGTATCCTTACCCAGGCCGCCTCGCAGTTCATCCGCGCCACCGGAGCCAACGATGGCATCGGCCCCGCCCAAACCGTCGATCTCGTTTCCGGCAGCATCGCCAATCAGACCATCGTCCCAATTTTCGCTGCCGATGACATTTTCGAATCCGCTGAGTTGATCGACCCCCGCGCCGAATTCGCTCTGGCCGACAGTCAGATCCACGTAGACGAAGCTGGCGGCATCCCGATAACTGACACTGTCGACGCCGGCTCCGCCATCCAGCACGTCGTCGCCCCCGGCGCCTTCGATCACGTCATCGCCACCGCGGCCCTCGATGACGTTGACGTTTCCATCTCCCGTGAGAGTATCCCCAAAGGAGGAACTGCCCGTGATGTCTTCGATGGCGATCAGGACATCGCTGCCGGCCGCGCCGGCCGCCGTGCCTGTTGCCAGGTTTACCGTAACCGAGCCATTCGCCCCTTCCCAGGCCGCGCAATCCTGACCGGCACCGCCATCCAGGGTGTCGCTGCCCGCCCCCCCGCGCAACAGATCGTCGCCTCCCCAGCCTTGCAGGATGTTATCGCCGGCATCACCCGACAGGGTGTCGCCATAGGTCGAACTGCCGATCACTTTTTCGAATCCTGCCAAGGTATCCGTGCCGTCGGCACCGGTCGCAGCACCGCTGGCCAGATCGACCGTGATCGAACCCGGTGCGAAGAAGTAACTGACCCAGTCGCTGCCTTGCCCGCCCGTCAGCGTGTCATTGCCGCCGCCACCGCTGACGATATCGTCGCCTTCGCGCCCTTCGAGGGATTCCGCCCCGTCGAAACCAAACAGGGAATCGCCGTAGCCGCTGCCGATCACCGCTTCGATGCTTTTCAGCGTATCACTGCCTTCGCTGCTGATCGCGGTTCCAGTGGCCAGGTCCACGGTGACACGCGCGCCTGCCTCGGCATAGGTGGCGGTATCGAAGCCACTACCGCCGCTGAGGGTGTCGTCCCCCAACCTGAGGGTGTCGTCCCCCAACCCACTCCGTAACACATCGTCACCGCCTTTGCCTTCGAGGCGATTGGACAACCCGTTTCCGGTGAGGGTGTCGCCGTAGCCATCGGAACCTTCAACGTTCTCGATCGAGACCAGCAGGTCCGTGCCTCCTTCGCCGGTAGCCACTCCCGACGCGAGATTTACGACGACGGCTGCGGAAGAAAGCAGCCAGCTCGCCGTATCGGTGCCGCTACCGCCATCCACGGTATCGTCGCCCTGCCCGCCCCGGAGAACATCGTCGCCCCCGTTCCCCATCAGCTTATTGTCGGCGTCGTCCCCGATCAGCGTATCTCCGTAGTTACTGCCGCTGAGATCCTCGATATCGCCCAAGGTATCGTTGCCGTCGGCCCCGTTGGCGGTACCAGCGCTCAGATTCGCCGTTATCGCGCCGGTCGCGGATCGATAGCTGGCCTCGTCGACGCCCTCGCCCCCGAACAGGATGTCATCGCCTACGCCGCCGCTCAACGTATCGTTATCCCCCTCGCCGGACAGGTGGTCATTGCCCTCGCCGCCTTCCAGGATGTTGGCGAAACCATCGCCATACAGCCAGTCCGTATAGGCGGTGCCGGTCAGATTTTCGATGCTCCAAAGCTCGTCCATTCCAGCGCCTTGGGTGTTTTGCGGCGCTTCGGCGTATTTCAGGGAAATCAGCACCCAATGGGTGGCAGAGGCATAGCTGGCGGTATCCGAACCCGATCCGCCGCTGATGAGGTCATCGTCCGGCCCACCCTCCAGAATATCGTCGCCGGTATCCGCCAACAGCGCATCGTCGCCGGAGCCACCCACGAGGGTGTCATTGCCCTCCCCATCGAGGATCGTGTCTTTGTCATCCCCGCCGTCGAGCAGGTCATTGCCATCGCCGCCTCGCAGATCGTCGATACCGCCCTTGCCTTGGATGACGTCGTCGCCGTCCCAACCGTCGAGCACATTGGCACGGGCGTCCCCATAGATGTGGTCGTCATCCGCTCCGCCCAGCACGTTCTCGATGCCGTCGATCGTGTCGCGATCACCGTTGGATTCGTCCGCGTAGCCGGCCGCCAAGTCGATCGTGACCGGTTTGTTGAGATCGACATATGCCACTGCATCGGTCCCGGTTCCACCGTGGACGGTGTCTCTGCCGGGACCGGGATAAATCGCATCGTTCCCGTCGTCACCCTTGAACAGGTCATTGCCTCCGTCGCCCAGCAAGGTCACGTC
>VEPB01000384.1 GCA_012026715.1 Methylococcaceae bacterium
CCGGTCTTCAGCCGCGCCACCCGGAACGGCAATTCCCGCAGCCGCGCCGCCAGGGCGTTGGAGGGCATGTCGCCGGCCCGGCCACCCTCGTAGTTCTCCAGGCCGATGTGGATGCGGCCCGCCAAAAAGGTGCCCACCGTCAATACCACCGCCCGCGCCCGGAACTTCAAGCCCATCTGGGTCACCACCCCGGCCACGGTGCCGCCCTCCACCAGCAGGTCGGACACGGACTGCTGGAACAGCGACAGATTGGCCTGGTTTTCCAGGGCATGGCGCACCGCCTTCTTGTAAAGCTGGCGGTCGGCCTGGGCGCGGGTGGCCCGCACCGCCGGCCCCTTGCTGGCATTGAGGATGCGGAACTGGATGCCGCCCCGGTCGATGGCGCGGGCCATCAAGCCGCCCAGGGCGTCGATCTCCTTCACCAGATGCCCCTTGCCGATGCCGCCGATGGCCGGGTTGCAGCTCATCTGGCCCAGGGTTTCGATGTTCTGGGTCAAAAGCAGGGTCAAGGCGCCGCTGCGGGCCGCGGCCAGGGCCGCCTCGGTGCCGGCATGGCCGCCGCCGACCACGATCACGTCAAACTGCTGGGGATGAAACATCGGCGACTCAAAGATCTATGACTTTCAAACGACTGGAGGATCAAGCGACTGCTGGGGCTCACCTGATGGACCCAAGATGATACAGGCGCGGACGGAAACCGCGAAACGCTTGCCCTCTTCAGGCTCACGTCTCACTGAACAAGGCTGGCTCTGCCAATTGTTGGCGGAACTTGCCATAATCCCCTGCCCTTCCGGCCTTCAGCGACGGCGCCACCTCGGTGAGCGACGCGATCCGCAATGTCGACAGCTGGGCTTTCTTCTGCTCCGACTACGCCGGCATGCTCACCGACGGCGAGCGCAATCAGGCGATGAAGATCATATGAACCGCACCCTGCTTGCGGCCGGGCTGTCCCTCACCGCCGCTGCGCAGTTGCCGGCCTCGGCCGCACCCACTTCCGACCGGGCCCAACCGGCATCGATCCACTCCAAGGAGAACCGGCTCATGCCTACTAAACCGCAATCCAGCCGGCCCGCGCCTCCGGCCGTAACGCCCGTCGAATACCACGGAATCCGCTATGAACAGGACATGGAAAGTTACGCTCACGGCGGCGACCAGCCGGGCGGCTACCTGGCCGCGATCGACGCGAAAACTGGAGAACCGCTGTGGATTCTGAAGGTGTATGAACTGCAGAACCACTCCGCCGTCGGAGTGGACAACATCGGGGTCTATTTCACCCGCATGTCCCTGGTTCCGGGCCGGGACGAACTTGAGATCGAAAACGAGACTGGCGCCCGCTTCGTGGTGGACCTGGCCCGGAGAACCTCGACCCCGGTCCGACAGCCCAAGCCCGCTTCCCTGCCCCCCATCAAAATTCCCGAATAACCCCCGACCACGTGTGGGCAAACGGCTTTTGGTTTGCCCGCCGAGGCGGTGGGCAGATAGAGCTTGCCCACCCTACCTGGAGCCGTTCTTTATCCATCCTGGGTAGGGGAAGGTGAGGACGAAAGCGCCCGACATTCCAATAAGTTCGTCGTAAGGACGAAACGCCAAGCCCTCGTGCTGCCCTTTCCCACGCGGAAGGATCGCGACTAATTCTACTTTGTCGGATTGCTCTTGCCCGTAGCAACGTGACTGACCTGACTTTGAATCGCTGCGCGATGGCTGATTTGAATGTGGGTTCTCGGACCCACGGCCGAGATACTCTTCTTTGTGTGGCCAAAGACAAATCTGCCAGGAGCAGATTTGGTCGCCCGGAGGGCGCCCGCAGGGTTTGCGGCAGGATAGCCGCAAAACAGCAGTATCCAAAAGAAAGGCCACCC
>VEPB01000457.1 GCA_012026715.1 Methylococcaceae bacterium
CCGGCAACAATGATCTTGGTCGCGCGCTGTACGAAATGCCGCACCTCCAGCCAACCGCGCAGCCAGATCTGGCGCAGGGTCGGCAATCGGTAGGGCGGCAGTTCCACCACGAAGGAATCGTCGGACGCAAAGTGACGGTGATGGCGCAGCCCCAAGGCCGTCACGAAGGCGGTAAGAAAGCTGATCCCATAAAGCGAAAGCAGCACCAGCGGCGCCTGCTGCGGGGTGAACAGGGCGGCGATGATGAACAAAAACACCTGCAGCCGGGCCGAACACAGGGAGAACGGTATCACCATCATCGACAGCAGGCGCAATGCCCGGCTGCGCATGATGCGGGTGCCCATGATGGCCGGCACGTTGCAGCCGAATCCCATGAGCAGCATGACGAAGCTGCGGCCGTCGAGTCCCAGCCGGGCCATCAGGGCATCCATGAGGAAGGCGGCACGCGACAAATAGCCGGAATCTTCCACCAGCGCCATGAAAAAGAAGAACAGCACGATGAGCGGCACGAAGGTGGCGACCGTGGTCACTCCGGCGTAAAGCCCCTCCATCAGAAAACCGCGCAGGATCGGCGGCGCGTCCGCCAGCGCCGGCTCCAACACGACAGTTCCGAGGCTCGTGAATCCCAGCTTCATCACGTCCTGAATCGGGGTCCCCAGGTAGAACACGCCGCTGAACACCAGGAACATGGCCAAAAAGAAAATGGGGATGCCCAGCCAGGGGTGCATCAGGACCTGGTCCAGTCGATCCGACATCAACTCCGGAACGAGATAGGGCTTGGCGACGGAGCGGCTCAGCACTTCGTTCACCCGCAGTTCCAGCGCATCGTCGGCACTCAGCCGGCGAACCACGTCGGCCGGCACTTCGCGGCGTTCGTCCGGACTGGTGCTCAGCATCTGCGCCATGGCCTTGAGCATTTCGTTGTGGCCTTCGCCATACTTGGCGCTGACACCGACCGCCGTCAGACCGAGCTCCTGGGACAGCGCTTCCAGGTCGATGCGGGTGCCCAGCCGGCGCGACTCGTCCAGCATATTGACCGCCAGCAGCACCGGGAAGCCCAACTCCTGCAGCTGCAGGGTGAGGAACAACTGGCGATCCAGCTGATTGGCGTTGACCAGCACCACCGCCAGGTCGATGGGCTGACTCTCCAGAAAATGGCGGACGATGCGTTCGTCGTCGGCATAGCCGTGCAGGTCGTAGATACCCGGCAGGTCCACCACTTCGGCGATCTTGGCGCCGACCAGGACCCGCGCCCGCAACAAGCTGACGGTGATGCCGGGCCAATTGCCGACCCGGGCGGAAGCGCCCGAAAGGCGGTTGAATAAGGTGGATTTGCCCGTGTTGGGCATACCCAAAAGGGCGATGCGCTTCACTGTCGGTGGCTGTCGGTGGTCGATGACGATCGCGGGCCTTGGAGCCTGCGGCCCTGCCGGAACCCGCGCTGTTTCCGTCAGGACCGGCTGATTTCGATACGCGCGGCGTCGCGCCGCCGAATAATGATATCAGTCCCGCCGATACGAACCTGCAAAGGCCCGGAAAACGCCCCGCGACGGATCAGGCGTACCCTTTGCCCGACGCGAAATCCGAGCGAAACCAGCCGATTTCGCAGCACCTCGTCGGCTTGGATGGCGATGATGGATGCTTCTTCTCCGGTAACCAGGGTAGCAAGGGATGAAGACATGGTGAGCACTACTTGTTAAGAACAGTTCTCGATTGTCCACGATTCCCTGTCCTTGACAAGCCCTTTTTTCGCGCATCGTCCGTATCCCGCTTCGACTTGAAGCGAATCACCCGGCCCTTCAATCAAGTAGCCGCAAGTTTAAGCCACAATCGCCGCATCGCGCACTCCGGCCCGTCCGGCCGGGTTGACCCAATTCGCCGGAAAGCTCAACCTTTCCCTGATCTCCTCCCCATGCCCGCCGCCATGTCCACGCCAGCTCCCAATATCCTTGCTCAGATTCAGGCCCTGATCGCCCACCCCTCCGTCAGCTGCACCGACCCCGGACTCGACCAAGGCAACCGCGGCGTCATCGACCTGCTGGCCAACTGGCTGGACGGTTACGGGTTCGCCGTCCAAGTGATCGAGGTCGCGCCGGGCAAGGCCAACCTGCTGGCCAGCCTGGGGGGGCAGGCCGGGATTGGCGAAGGCCTGGTCCTTGCCGGCCATACCGACACCGTGCCCTACGATCTGGGACGGTGGTCCACCGACCCCTTCGCCGGCAGGGAAAAGGACGGGAGAGTTTACGGCCTGGGCAGCTGCGACATGAAAGGCTTCTTCCCGCTCGCCATGGCAGCCGCCCTGACGTTCGATCCCAAGACTCTGCGGCGCCCGGTCACCATCCTGGCCACCGCCGACGAGGAAAGCTCCATGTCCGGCGCCAAGCAGCTGCGCGCGGCCGGATTGCGGCCCGGGCGCTTTGCGGTCATCGGCGAACCCACCGGCCTCAAGCCCATTCGCCTGCACAAGGGCGTCATGATGGAGAGCATCCGGATCACCGGACAGGCCGGCCATTCCAGCGATCCGGCACTCGGCGCCAACGCCATCGAAGGCATGCAACTGGTGCTGGCGGAGTTGCTGCGCTGGCGCGCCGAACTGCAGGAGCGCTACCGCAATCCGGCCTTTCATGTGACCTACCCCACCCTCAACTTCGGTTCCATCCACGGTGGCGACAATCCCAACCGCATCTGTCCCCACTGCGAGATGCAGATCGACATCCGCCCGCTGCCGGGCATGAGCCTGACCGAACTGCGGGAAGCCATGGCGGCGAGGCTCCAGGCCGCGCTGGGCGCCCTGCCCCGGCTGCAACTGCACACGGCAGCGCTGTTCGACGGACTGGAACCGTTCGAAACCCCCGCCGATTCCGCCCTGGTGCGGGAATGCCGCGACCTCACCGGGATCGAGGCCGGTGCCGTGGCGTTCGGCACCGAAGCCCCCTTTCTGACGCGGCTGGGCATGGAAACGGTGGTTTTGGGGCCCGGCGACATCGACCAGGCGCATCAGGCCGACGAGTATCTTGCCCTGGATCGCATCGAGCCCATGATCGGGATTCTGCGAGGATTGATTCGGCGGTTTTGCGTGGTGGGCTGATAACGGTCCGAAATCCTCCGCGGAAATTGCAGCCCTGCGCGCCGATCGACGGAATTGGCTACCCTCATACCAATCCTCGGTTACTTCCCACTGCCTTAATTCTCCTCCATCGGAAGCACGCAGCGTGAACAGCATCAGAGACTCCTTCCGTCCCCTGCCCCTGGCGATCTCCATGGCGCTGGTCCTGGCGCTTTACTATGGACTGAACCAGTTCGACTCGCGGGCCATCTACGCCAGCTGGGACAAGTGGCTACACGGCGCGGTGTTCTTTCTCATCTGGTGGCTGGCGCTCTGGAGTTTGCGCTGGTCCGCGCTGTGGGTCTCACTGCTGGTCATCGCGGCCGGTGGCGCCGAAGAGCTCCATCAGCTCTGGCAGGCAGACCATATGCCGGACCTGAAGGACTGGTACGCGGACATGGTGGGCGTAGCCCTGGCGGCTGGAATCTATTCCTTGGGCCAGTTGCTCTGGGCGATGAAGCAAAGCGTAAAGGAGCGCGATTCAACCCCGGAAATGCCGCTGCGCGAAGATCCCTTCGTCAGGAATCTGTTGACTAGGCTTCCGGAAGAGTCGAAAGACTCGTTCTCCGACGAGCAGTTGCAGGCGTTGAAGCTTGCCCTCGGCGGCCGCAACTGGAGCAGTCACCTGCTGGACTGGCGCTGGACCCTGGCATTCTGGCGCTGGCACTACTATTTCGTATTCCTGGCTGGCCACAACCGCAG
>VEPB01000084.1 GCA_012026715.1 Methylococcaceae bacterium
CGGCTTGTAAATGCGCAAGACCGTTCAAAAGTCACTCAGCCAGCGGTATTTGTCCCTTGACTTTCCGGATGTCCGGTAGCTATAAACGGGGAAAATGGAACGAAACGAATAACCTCCAATCGCGACCGGCCGGAACCGGCCCTCGCGGATTAACCTATCAATCAATAGGAACCGGAAGCCATGCTCAAGACCATCGACATACTCTTGGGAATTTCCGTAGTCATGTTATTGGTGAGTATGGCAGTGACGGTTTTGACGCAATTCGTCACGGCTCTCGTCAATACCCGCGGTCGCCACCTGATGAGGGGCTTGGCGGACCTCCTTCAGCAAATCGATCCGACCCTGTCTCGCGCGATCGCCGAGACCATCTCGCGGGCCGTGCTGACCCATCCCATGATCAGCCACATGGGCACTCGCCCCGGCGCAGTCATTCATCGCGAAGAGTTCACCAAGCTTCTGATGGATCTGGCCACCGGCCTGGTGGCCGGCAAGGACGGACCTCATCTATCCCCCGAGGCGACGGCGACCCTCAAGCAGCTCCTGGAAGCCAACGGCATCGCCGATCCGGCAAAGACGCTGGACAACGTCCGCTCGGCCGCGCTTTGCCTCGAACTGGCCAATCCGGAATTGGCGACCAATGTCCGCCACGGCATTGCGCTGATGCAGGAAGCAAATTCGAAACTGGTGGCCAAGATCAACAGTTGGTTCGATCAAACCATCGACCGCGTTTCCGATCGGTTCACCGCATCGACCCGGCTGGTGACGGTCGCCTGCTCTTTCGTGATCGTGATCTTCGTTCAGCTGGACAGCATCTGCGTGATCAATCGCTTGTCGGTCGATGACGGGCTCCGCAACCGCCTGGTGGAAAAGGCCTTCGAACTGGGTAACAGCAACGACGTCCGCCCCGTCGTCGACAAGGCGCTCACTCCCGATCAGCGGGAAGACATCCAGCAGCTCATGCAGATGGACGTGGTCACCATCGCCAACAGCTACGAAGAATGGAAGAACAATTGGCGAAATGTCAGCCTTCAGGGATTGACACTTTCCGTCTTCCTGCTCAGCTTGGGAGCGCCGTTCTGGTACAACGCCCTGAAAAATCTGCTCAAGCTGCGCAGCGTTGTGGCGAGCAAGGATGACAGCCAACGACAGGCCAGGCAGGGCAGCACGCCATCGCCTCAGTCTTCGGCCGATCCAGCTATGCCATCAGCGTCGTCGGCTCTCACCGGTGAACGCGGGATTCTGGGCTGAACGGCCATGCTGAAACAGTGGATCGGTTGCAGCCCGGAAAATTTCACCGAAGGGCGCAAAGGACTGAAGCCGGATGCGGTCGTCGTCCATGGATTCGATGACCTCGCGACCACCCGGGCGCTTTTTTCCGATCCGAAATCCAATCAGTCCTGCCACTATGTGGCCGCTGCGGACGGTACCGTGCATCAATATGTCGACGAGGCTGACACGGCGTACCACGCAGGACTCGTGATCAACCCATCGTGGCGCCTGCTGCGCCAAGGCGTCAACCCTAACCTTCATACCCTGGGCGTCGCGGCGGCGGTATCCCCCGACGTACCCTGGCCCGATGGTCTCTATGAAACGGTTGCCCAACTGATCCGCGACTTGGCGAGTCAATGGGGCTTCGATCCCGATAGCGATCACATCGTGCTTCATTCGGAAATCCGTGCATCCAAGAACTGCACGGGAAAGGGCTTTAATCGGAAAACCTTGCTGGACAGAATTACCGAAATTGCTCCCTCACCTGCCGTTCGGACCATCGCGGCCCAGACCGTTCAGCTGTTGAGCAAGGCCAATCTGCGCGATGGTGCCCCCACCGTCCGGTCGCGGATCGTCCGAACCCTGGCGGCGGGGAGCACGCTTGAAGTCGACGCCTATACCGACCGGGGCGACCGTGTCAGCGGCAATTCACTCTGGTATCGAACGGCCAACAACGGATACCTCTGGTCGGGTGCGACCGACCGCCCTAATCCCGTCGACGGGGAGCCCGTTCCCGACCCCGATCAAACGCCTCCGGCGCCGCAGGACACCGTGAGATCGCCCGTTCCCGTCGAAGCGGCTTCGTCCCCAGTTCCGTTCACCGGCCCGTCTGCGATTTCGGTAGCGAGTGAAATCGGCCGAATCGATGAACTCCTGTCACAACCCGGGGCGTTGCCCATTGGGGCATCCGAGCCGGATACCGCCGCCGTCGGAGCCATTCAGGATCTTTTGAGCGGGCACGGATACAACGGTCTGCCGAGCATTCTGGCATCGATCTATGGCCATTTTGGTTCCAAGACCGGTTCTGCGATCAAGGATTTTCAGGACAAACACGGCTTGCCAACCAGTGGCCAGGTCGATGCCGCCACCTTGAAATCGCTGATCGAGGTTACCGCCGATAAGCCGAGGATTTCCCAGGCTTACCTTACGCTGGTGCTGCAGATTCCCTATCGCGGCCTCGAAAAAATCCTTTCGATCACCGCCCAGATGGAGGGTGTCGGGAAATTCGGCGCCCTGAATCTCAACACCGACGGAGCCGGGCTGTCCTACGGCATCATCCAGTGGGCGCAGAAGCCGGGACGCCTGGCGGAGTTGGTTCGCGCCTTTGCGCTGGCCAACCGGAACCTCTACGTAAAGATCTTTGCCGAGGGCGATCCTTCCCTGGCCGATGCCCTGATCCTCCACCTGGAAAAGCCCCACGGCGGCGTCAACGCCAGCAATGGAACCACACTGAATCCAGGTTTCAACCTGATCGCGCCGCCATGGACCCAACGCTTCGAGGCGGCGACCCGGGAAAGAGCGTTTCAGAAAGTCCAAGTAACCATCGCGGCACAGGCTTTCCGCCAATCACTCAGGAAAATCCAAGGGTATGCGCCCGATATCCGGTCCGAACGAGGCGTGGCCTTCATGCTCGACGTCGCCAATCAATTCGGGGACGGCGGGCTGAAACGCATCTATACCAAGATTCATCGCAGCGGCATGACCGAGATGGAAATCATCGATGCCATCGCGGATGAAACCGTCGAAGAAATCGCGGACCGTTTCAAGCAGGGCGTCCGAAGCCGACGCGACGGTTTCCTGCATACCCGGCTGCTGGCCGATCAACCGATTACCCTGGAGCAATCCGCATGAGGCCATGTGATTTTGTCGGGAGCACAATGGAAACATCCATGCTGACATTCCCGCATAATACCGACCCCCCGAGCAAGGAAAAAACCATGTCGAATCTTACTTCTCGCGGCAGTTACGCCGCGTTGCTTGCCCTCGTGACGCTGTTGGCTGCCGGCTGTACGACGCTACCAAACACCAGCGGCTATACCGCGGCCACCATACAGGTGAAGCAAGCCGTGTCGACGACCGGCCAAGTCGTCGAGAGCGAATTGCTGAATGCCATAGAAGCACGGGCGATCAAGGCCGACGAATCCCTCGCCGGGCAATTCCATTCCACCTGGAATCAGACCACCCATTCGCTGGACGCCATGGTGGGCTACGCGCAGTCTGTCGAGCAAATCGTCGATGCCGGCAACAACGGCGCGGAAAGCGCCAGGCGGGTTGCCGATTCGGTCAAACAGCTGGCGGACGCGGTAAAGGTGGATCCGACGACTTGGGCAGGCGGGGAAGCCGCAAAGCTTTCGGTTGACACCCTTGCCTTCGTGTATGGCGAATACAGCAAGTTCTCCGCTGCCAAATCCCTGGAGGAGGCGCTCGACCGAAGCGGTCCGGCCATGGCCAAGATCAACGGGCTGGTCCAGGCTCAAGTCGCCGATGCCAAGCGTTTGTTCATCGAGCAGATTGCCGCGCAGGCACAGGAACTCCAATCTGGAGGAAGCGGTTACGGGGACTGGCTGAAGCGCAAGCGTGAAAACGACGCCCAGACCCAGATCGCCGTCGCCGCCCTGACCAAATCGCTCAGCGCCGGCGACCCCGAAAATATTGCCAGATCAAAAGCGCGCATCGCCAATACCGAGGCGGCCCGCGCGCAGATTGCTCCGCGAGTCGCCGAATACGAGAGCAAGTTTGAACAGATCCGGTTACGCAATAACGCCGGCCTCAGCATCCTTGGAGCCGCCGAGACGGCCGTTGCAACCTGGGGATCCACCCATCAGGATCTAGTGTATGCGATCAAGCACCGCCAGACGGTCTCGGTCGATTCCCTGATTCTCGCGGTCAACGAAATTCGAAGCTTAACCCAAAGGTGGCGTGAACTATGAGCGATATTCTCGGCTACGAGGCCTGCAAGGCGGAGTTGAAACGGCTCCTGGATGAAATCTCGGCGAACATTGAAGCCGCCGGCGCAAGCGGCCCACAGGCATTGCATGCGGCGGTATTGAGCGAATCCAAAAAGCTCCTCGACTTTACCAACCGCTCGGAACCTGCCGATCCGCTGGATTCTGCCGAAGTCGAAAACATCAGCCAGCTCGATCAGCTCGCAGACGATACCCGGCGACAAATCTTTGGCGATTCAGCCAGAGCCATCGTCGGCCGCATTCAAGACCGCGCGGCGCAACTCGACCAACTCGGAGAGGGCATCGAGCAGCAATCGGCGGCGAACGAGGGCAAAGCCGGGAGGCTCCGGCTAAAACCTATCCGGAATGCAATCGACGCTCTGACGACGACGGCCGATTCCATCAGGCAGGCCAAGAAAACCCTTTCCGACGATAACGCCACGGAAGCGGCCATCAAGGCAGATATCGACGCAGTCCTGGACGCCATCTCTCAACTACAGGACTCGGCAAAACAGCTGTAGGCATATTGGCAGCCGGTTCCCTC
>VEPB01000322.1 GCA_012026715.1 Methylococcaceae bacterium
CCGCCGGCGTCCGCTCATCCGGCTGATCGGCCGGCGCGCCGCCGGCCCGATGGCGCAAGCGGATCTTGGCGCGCTGGACCGCGACGGCGGCCAGTTCAGCATCGCCGAGCCTATATTCGGCAACCACGTCCTCTGTCGTGACCGCCCACTGGCCAAGAGGCGTATCCACAGTGAATTCAAGCGCCGCCAGCCGCGCGCGCCCGCGCTCCAAATCCAGCCCGGCGATCCGCTGAACCGCCACCGGTCCGCCGGCCAAGACCCGCTCCACGGCCAGTCGCGTCACCTCAGTCCGCTGCCACCAGACCAACGCCGCGACGGCCAGGACCGATGCCAGCACACCAAGCGCGCGGCGCCGGAACCGATTGGAATCGGGTTTCACCATGGGCTTGCGTTCGGCTTTCGACGAGCCGACGCGGCATGCCCTGCAGCGCTTGTCTTGCCATCGATCAACGGGACAGGTTTTTGATTCATCGGATTAATTTCAGATTAAGACTGAACCTGCTGAAATCCTCGAGCGGTTCTGGCCCGCGACACCCTAACGCGGAAACACGCTCGCCGTGCGAGACGCGGCCAAGGAATCCATTGGGCGACGCATAGGCCCTGACCGCAACATCCTCTTCGTCCACCGGTACGCGGCAGACACCGCCGCTGGCATCCCTGTCCGCGGACCGGCAACCCGACTCACGCTACGAAACAAGGAGATCATCATGACCAAGCGTTTCAGCAATCCCCTGTGCCTCCACGCCGGATCGACCAACACCGGACGAATCCTGGCAACACTGGCCGTCATCACCGTTCTGGACGGATGCAGCACGGCGGCCGAACATTATCGCGAACTCGGCGCCACCGAGGATCGCGCCATGACCGTCGGGCTGGTGCAGAAGAATGTCAGCAAGGGCCTGCCCCAATCCTCCGTGGCCACCACGCTGGGTTCGCCCAACATCGTGACACGGGATACGGATGGCAAGGAAACCTGGATTTACGACAAGGTGGCATCGGAAGCCTCGTTTTCCCAAGGCACCGGCAACGTCAACTCGTCGCTGTCGGGATTCGGCTCGTTTCCCTCCGCCGGCGGCAACAGCGGCTCGGTCATGGCCAGCATCTTCGGAGGCTATTCCAAGTCGGCGGGAGCGGCCAGCGTGACCCAGCGCACCCTGACCGTGGTCATCAAGTTCGATCCCAGCCAGCGCGTCGATTCGGTGACCTACCACTCGACCAAATTCTAGGGTCACCCCCATGAAGCGAATCAGGATACTCGCTTTGCTCCTGGTGGCAGGCAGCCTGACGGCCTGCTTTCCCTTCAAACCCCGGTTCAATCCGCCGCAGATCACCCAACTCCAGCTGCGCGCGATTCAGACCCGCGACTATGCCGAACCGGACACCAACCGTACCTTGAAAACCGTTTTGAACGTGCTGCAGGACGACGGCTACATCGTGCGTTTCGGCGAGCCCTCCCTCGGCTTGCTCTCCGCCAACAAGAACATCGTCGACTTCAACTCCGACGACTTTCGGACGGTGATGGGCTCCGACGTATTGGGCGACCCCCCGCCCACCCTGCAGGCCTCCACCGTGGTGTCGACGCCGACCGCCAGCGTGACGACCTTTTCGACGACTTACGGTCCCGGCGACATCGTTTCCGTGGAGGCGCCCGCCAACGTCAGCCGGTTCGGGGACAAGACCCGGCTGCGGGTGAGCTTCGAACGCAAGGTGACCTCCCGCGACGGCCAGGTCATCAATGCGTCCCCGGTGCATAACCCGAAGTACTATCAGGAGTTCTTCGCCAAGGTCGACAAGGGATTGTTCCTCGACAAAAGCGGCTTATAGCGTCTCAACCGGGCCGGTGGCGCGGGGAGACACGCCACCGGCCCGGTATGCTTCAGGCCAATAGCAGGTCGGTTGGGTTACGGCTTTTGGTAACCCAACATGTTCGGCCACATTCGGGGCGACGCCTCGTCGGATCAGGCATCACGCCCTTTCGGGATCGCATGCCCCATGGCCGGAAGCCAGCGCCGTAGGCCCGGCGCGGTCATGATCGTTGAGGCGATGGCCATCAGCACCAGCATGGTGAAGACGTTCTGGGGAATGACGCCGAGGTCGTAGCCCAGGTTGACCACGATCAGTTCCATCAGGGCTCGGGTGTTCATCATGATGGCGACGTTGCGGGATTCCGCCGGGTTGAGGCCGGCGATGCGGGAGGCCAGATAGCAACCGCCGAACTTGCCCAGCACCGCCAGGGCGATCAACCCACCGCACCAGGCCCAAAGCTCCCCGGTCGCCAGTCCGCCGACGTTGGTCCGCAATCCTGTGAAAGTGAAGAAAATGGGGAGGAACAGCACCGTCACCAGGTCCGCCACCTTGTCGCGCCAGGCGTCCACCAGATCGCGCTGGTCGTGCAGCAGCACCCCCATCATGAACCCCCCGAAGATGGCGAAGATGCCCAGTTGCGAGGTGAGCATGGCGGAACTGAAGACGATCACCAGCAGGATGGCCATCAAGTCCTGAGGCAAGGACTTTTCGCCGCGGTCGAAGCGGCGCACGATCACCAGCAGGATGCGCCGCACCACCAGCCACGACACCGCCACATAGAGCAGCAGCCAGCCCAGCCGGGCCAGCGTTTCCTGCCAGGAAAAATGGGCGGTGACGATGGCGGAAACCACCGCCAGCACGGTCCAGCCCACCGCGTCGTTGATGGCGGCGGCGGTGATGGTGATGGCGCCGATGCGAGTCCTCACCAGGTCGTACTCCATCATGATCCGCCCCAGGATGGGCACCGCGGTTATGGCGAACGCAGTGGCCATGAACAGGGCATAACCAGCGGCATTGATGCCGGGAGCCAACACTTCCGAGGAGAAGGTCCCGTAGCCCAATCCCAACGCGAATGGGGCGACGATGCCGATGCCGGTGACCCACAACACCGCCTTGCGGTTGGCCCCTTCCCTCAACTGGGAAAAGTCGAATTCCAGGCCGATCTGGAACATCAGCATGATCAGCCCGATCTGGCTCATGATGGTGATGGGCGAAGCATCGGTGGACTTGAACAGCCAGCGGAACGCTTCCGGCGCCAGAGATCCGAACAGGGACGGCCCCAGAATCAGGCCGGCGACAATTTCCCCCACCGCCCGCGGTTGGCCGACCTTGCGCGCCAGGAAGCCGGCCAGCCGGGCCACCAGGATGATGACGGCGACCTGCAGCAGGGTAAAGAACAGCAGGTGCTCGACGCCGTGGACCGAGGAGGGAGGAGGAGTGGAGTTCATGGTTTCTAGGCTCTCGTTGAACTAGGCCGGTGCCGCAGATTGACATTCCGCTTATGATATCCGCCGGTTGCCCGTCACCGACACCAGTCCGACCGCCATGCCATCCTCCGCGCGGATTTCGCCTGCCTTAACAACGCTAAGCCTGACACTCGCATTGTCAGGCTGTGTATCCCCGATCACCCTGGACCGGGCGGTGCGTGCCTACGATGACACCACCAGCGAACTGCTTTCCAAGCAGCTGCTGGTCAACATCGCCCGCGCCCGCCATCACCAACCCATCCACTTCACCGGCGTGTCCAACATCGCCGCCACCTTCAACTTCCAGTTCAACGCCGGCGCCACCCCGGCCCTGACCGGCAGCGCCGGAGGCATGATCACCCCGATCTTCGGGGGCAGCGTGGCGGAAAACCCCACCATCACCATCGTGCCGGTCGAGGGCGAGGAATTCACCAAGCGGATGCTGACGCCTTTCCAGGAATCCAAGCTGACCCTGCTGCTTCGGCAGGGCGCCGACATCGATCTGGTCTTGCGGCTTCTGGCCGGGGAGTTCCGCAGACAGGAGACCGGAGGGGAGACCGCCTATTACAACAAGCCCTCCGACAGCCAGGGCTATCCCCTGTTTCGCCGGGTCGTGACCCATGTTTCCTCGATCCAGGACCGCAATGCGCTCTACGTGGAACCCTTGATGTTCGAGAAGCGCTGGTCGCTGCCGGCGGAAATGGTCACCACCGATGGCTTTCAGAAACTGCAGCAGGAATTCTCCGTGGAATACGACGCGGCAGCCCGCCAGTACCGAATCGCCAAGCGGGTTACCGGGCGGATCGTCATCACCAACTACGATCCGGCGTTGTTGAGCAATGAAGAGCGCGCGCGCATGAACGAGGCGGCCGAACACAGTCCGGACAACGAGATCCCGGTGGACATCCGCCCCGGCCATCCGGGCGGCGAGTATCCGTTCAGGGGCCAGTTCCGGCTGCGCAGCTTCGCCAATATCCTCAACTTCATCGGCCGCGGCATCGCCGAAGAGCCCGAATACGACGTGCCGAAAGATCCGCGCACGCCAGCGGTGGCGGAAAACCCGATCCGTGCCATCGAGATCGTGGAATCCGACGGCAAGCCGGACGGCGCGGACCTGGCGGTCAGCTATCGCGACCGCTATTACGCGGTGCGGCCGGAAACCGGCTACCAGTGGAACCAGGAAGGCTTCCGGCTATTGTCCCAACTGTTCCAGATGACGGTGACCGATCTTCCGCGCATCGGAGTGCCGGGGATTACGATCGCCAAGTGAAATAAGCATTGTCCAACGAAGAACTTCCCGGTGTTTGAAGGAAGCGCTTTGCTGAATCTGGTGTTCTTGATCGGACCGATCCTGTGCCTTGCGGCAGTCAGCATGCTGTTGCCCGGAGCCTTGTCGAACCCGCCGGGATTTCTTCACGCTGCCCTGGCATGCTACGGCGCCGGCTTTGCGGCGATTGCCGTCGCCAAGCTGCGGAATCTCAGGAACGGCCGGCTGATTTCGTTCGGAACTGCGGACATTCGGAATTGGGAAAAGTGGCTCTACCGTTCGGGTTATCTGCTGTTGTTCGTAGCCCTGGCCATGATGGCGGCACTGGTCTTCTCCATTCAGATTCAGCACGACTGAACCCTAGCTTTCGGCTCAAAGTCTCGATACAGGCGGTTACACCCATCGGCTTAACCGCCAAATCGCGTTATGCTTTAACCCTGCCCCCATACCACCGGCCGCAATCCCGAGCCCCCCCGATCATCATGCCCGCCCAGCTGAATACCGGCATCGCCGCCGCCGTTTGCTTCGGCATGGCGTTGCTGCAATGCCGCGCACTGGCGGCCGCCGAAACCGTGAACCAGGGGCTTCCCCCCAAGCTGAGGACTGCCGCGTCGATGGAATTCCGTGCGAGTCCGTCGCCATCCGAAAGCGCCAGTCGGTCAGCCGGCCTGATCCCAGGCGACCATTTGGCAGCCGGCACGCCGGGGGGGGCTTCCGCGATCCCCACCTGGACCGAAGAGATGGCCGCCCGCTACGAAGCCGATCGCGTGCGTCAACAGCTGGACGAAGCGTTATGGACGGCAGAGCGGCAGTCCTATCAGCTGCAGCAGCGCGAATTGCAACTACAACAGCTGTGGGGACTGATCGGCGCCATCGGCCTGATGTTGGTTCTCGCCGGAACCTGGCTGTATCGCCTTCGGCGCGCCCTGCTGCTGGCGCAGCGAGCGGAAAGCCAGGCCCAACGATCGCAACGGGAACTCCAGGCCCTCAATGTCAGCCTGGAACAGCGACTGAAGACCCGGACCGAAGGGCTGGGAAGACAAACCAGCTTTCTGCAGACGTTGATCGACTATCTGCCATCGCAGATCTGGCTGGAAGACCCGAGCGGCCGCGCCATTGCGGTGAACCGCGCCTACACCGAAGCCAGCGGACGCTCGGCAATGGAACTGTTGGGCAGTCCCGTCGACGATTCGTTATTGAGGACGGCCGGCAATCCGGAAACCGTTGCGGATTCGGACCCCGACCCAATTGCCGGTAGTTGCCGGGAAACCGTTCGGGTACCGGTGCGGAACGCCGACAACGGCCTCTTATTGGGCACGGTGGGGATCTGCTATGACGTCAGCGCCCGCAAAGCGGCCGAGGATGCGCGGGAACATGCGCTGAGCGAAGCAGTGCGGCTGGCCCACCTGCGTAGCGAATTTCTCGGCCAGATGAGCCACGAACTGCGGACCCCGCTCAACAGCATCCTGGGCTACGCCCAGCTGATGCAACGCGATCCGGTGACGGACGAGCGCCACCATAGCGGTCTCGAGGCCATCCGCCAGGGGGGCCTCCAACTTCTGACCGCGATCAACGACATGCTGGACTTCGCAAGGATCGAAGCCGGCAAGCCGGAAATGGCGCCAGGCGAGGTGATGTTGAGGCCGTTGCTGGATGGCATCGCCGCAACCATCGGCATCCGCGCCAGAGAAAAAGGTTTGACGTTCAAGCTCGAACTGCCGGCGGACCTGCCGGAGCGCGTTTGGGCAGACCCCCAGCGGCTGCGGCAGATTCTACTCAATCTGCTGGACAACGCGGTCAAATTCACCAGCCACGGCGACGTGGTCTTGCGCGCCATGCCGGCCGGAGCCGAACGGGTTCGGTTCGAAATTCACGATACCGGCTGCGGCATCGCTCCGCCGATCCAAGCCCGGATATTCCAACCCTTCGAGCATGTCGGGGAGCCGCGCCCGCAGGCCGGCGGCATCGGTCTGGGGCTGGCCCTCAGCCGCCGATACGTTCGCTTGATGGGGGGAGACATCGGCCTGGAAAGCCGCATCGGACACGGCTCCACCTTTTATTTCGAAATCCAGATCGGGCGGCTTCCGCAACCCGGAGCGGCCTGCCCGCAGCAGGCCCAATCCGACGCTCGCGAACCACTCGGCGAGCCCGTTGAAGCCGCCATGCCCAACCCGACGCTGCCGCCGGCGAACGCGGAGCGCCTGCTGGAATTGGCCCGGCTCGGCTGCATGGGGGAGCTGATCGCCTGGGCCGATCAGCTGGAAAGGCTGGAACCGGAAACATTCCGCAGCACCGCAGACCAGGTGCGGCGGTTGGCGGCCGAATACGAGTCCCAGCAGTTGCTGCAGCTGGCGCAACGCTGCGCCGCGGCGGCTTGCGTCCCGTGAGGCCCTGCATCAAGCGCCCGCCATGCAATCTTCGACCATTCTGATCGTCGACGACAACGCCGCGAACTTGCGGGTCATCTGCACCCCCTTTGAGAACGAAGGCTTGCGAGTGCTGATCGCCCGCGCCGGGGAGGAAGCCCTGGAGCGCGCCCGTTTAGCCCATCCCGACCTGATCCTGATGGACGTGATGATGCCGGGCATCGATGGCTTCGAAACCTGCCGCAGGCTCAAGCAGGATCCGGAACTGGAGGATATCCCGGTGATCTTCATGTCCGCGCTGGCCGGCGCCGACGACAAGGTCAAGGGCTTCGCAGCCGGGGGATTGGACTACATCACCAAGCCATTCCAGCTCTCGGAGGTGAAGGCGCGGGTGCTGAGCCACCTGGAACTGTACGCCCTGCGGCGCCGATTGACCCGCCAGAACGAAGAGCTGAGCCGGATCCGCGACGAATTGGAGACCTTCACCTACACCGTATCCCATGATCTGAAGGCTCCGCTGCGCTGGATCGACGGCTATTGCGCACTCATCGAGAAGCGTCTGGCCGACAGCGAAGACACGGAAATCCAGGCGGTGACCACCAAGGTTCGCCGCGCCACCCGGCAAATGAATCATCTCATCGACGACCTGCTGACCTACTCCAAGGTCGAGCGCCGCCAGATCGAGCGCAAGCCGGTCGACCTGGCCGAATTGGCTGCAGCGGTCGCGGCCGAGTTCGACAAGGAAGTGGAGGAGCGGGGGGTCGAGCTAAGCCTCAGAGTGCCGCCGCTGCATTGGCCGATCGACAACGAAGGACTCACCCTGACGCTCCGCAACCTGATCGGCAACGCGCTCAAATTCACCCGCAACCACCGCGCCCCGGCCGTAGAAATTGGCGCCGAACAACAACCCGGAAGACTGAGGCTGTGGGTACGCGACAACGGTATCGGCTTTGCAATGGAGTACAGCGAACGCATCTTCGAGATCTTTCAGCGCCTCGAACACGCCGACGCCTACCCCGGCACCGGCGTCGGCTTGGCCATCGTACGCCGCGCGGTGCAGCGCATGGGAGGCCGTGTCTGGGCCGAGAGCGAACCGGGAGCCGGCGCCAATTTCTACCTGGAACTGCCGGAAGCGGCTTCGGACCTGTGGCCTTAAGGCCCGAAACCTGCCACTGCGACGGAACGGCAGGCCTGCCGGACCGGCAAATCCCTCTTCCGGCCAAGCTTCATCGACATGACCGCTGAGGATTTGGCCCAAAATGACGTCCTCGAATTATCGCGGCAGGGAGCCAGAGCCCATCGGGTCGAAATCTGGAACCCTCCCCGCGGGTGAGGGCCAAACGCCTAATGTTTCAACACGTTTGCCGCAAGCACGAAGCGCCCGGGCCCTCCCTCAACCCCTACCCGCGGGGAGAGACCACTCGGCCCCATGGCCCGCGGATTGTGCCCTGGAACCGAGTGGTCTCTCTCCCTCATCCGGCCCTTCGGGCCACCTTCTCCCAGAGGGA
>VEPB01000482.1 GCA_012026715.1 Methylococcaceae bacterium
ACTCATGGGAGTGCTCGGATTTCTCTATTGGCAGGGGATGCAGGTCGATCCCAATACCTTGCCGTCGCCGGTGCTTAACCGGCCGTTGCCGGCGTTCGGCCTGCCGTCTCTTGCGGACCCCGGTCGGCAGTTGAATCCAGCCTCGCTGCGCGGTCCCGCCGTCATCAACTTCTGGGCAAGCTGGTGCCTGGCTTGCCGCGACGAGAATCCTCAGTTGCTGCGGCTGCGTGATCAAGGGGTGACGATTTATGGCATCGACTACCTGGATCAGCGGGACGAGGGGTTGCGCTGGCTGGAGCGGGAGGGGGGCGCCTTCGCCGAAGTGGTGTTCGATGCGGAGGGACAACTGGGGCGGGATATGGGGTTGTACGGGACGCCGGAGACTTATGTCATCGACCGCGCCGGGGTGGTCCGGCATCGCCGCATCGGCCAGGTGGATGCGGCCGCTGCCGCGGAATTGCTGCGACAGATCAACTCGTTGAAGGCTAACTGAGCGGCCGGCTTTCCTTCCCGCCCGTTAGGCGGTAAAAAGGCGAACCCTCCGACCGTCAGCGAGTGTACCCATGACAACGATAAACGCCGCTTCCCCGACCATTTTGCAATCCGACTCCCGGACCCCGCCGCGCATCCCTTCGGCCTGGTCGGAGCCCACCGGCCGCGGCGTCATCGATGAAACCACCTTCCGCACCATCGAGGTGGTCAAGCTGTTCGACACCATCGGCATGGCCGGCACCCGCATCGGCCAGGCGGTGCTGTACCGCTCGCTGACCCATCCGCTGGCGACCACCGAGGCGGTGCAGGCCAAGCAGGACGCGCTGAAGGAGTTGGAAGCCCGGCCGGAACTGCGTGACGCGGTGGTTGCCTTGGTCCGGCGCAGCGCGCGGCGGGAGGAGGATTTCTACCGGCTGCTGTTTGGCAACTTCCTGGGCTGGGCCGGCCGGCCCGCCGACGAGATGGAGGTGGAAGGTTACGGCTATGAGTCGTTCATCAAGGGTACCGGCTTCATGCTGGACATGGTGGAAGGCGCGGCCCAACTGCCCGCGCCGGAGAGCGCCTATTTGCAGGACATCGTCGGCGATATCCGCCGCTTGTCCGAATCCCGCGCCGGCGCCCTGGCGCGGGGGCCGATCTATCGCTCGGAGAAGGGGATATTGACCGCGGCCGAGAAAAGCTGGCTCACGCCCGCCATCAAGTTCCGGCCTTCGTTGTTCAAGCCGGGCGCCTTGTTGACCTTGGTCGTGGGCATCCTGGCGGCTTTGGAGTTCGTTCCGCTGCTGCTGGAAATCGCCACCGCCATCGCGCCGCTGTTCTGGCTGATTCTGCCGCCCCTGGCCCTGGTCTATATCCCCATCGTGGGTAGCATGGACCGTGACGGCGTGATCTATCCGCTGCGGGAGATCTTCAAGCGCTCGCCGGAGTTGCAGCAGGCATTGGACGCCTTGGGCAAGCTGGACGAACTGCTGAATTTCCTGCATCTGCGCGACAACTTCGGCCATCCCATGACGCTGCCCAAGGTGGTCGAAGCCCCGGCCCACGCCGCCCGGCTGAAGGGCGTGCGCAACCCCATCCTGGCGAAAGGCAATGCCGACTATGTCGCCAACGACCTCGATCTGGCCGAGGAGCGGCTGCCCCTGGTCACCGGTCCCAACAGCGGCGGCAAGACCGCTTTCTGCAAGACGCTGGCCCAAACCCAGCTGCTGGCGCAGATCGGCTGCTACGTGCCGGCCGACAGCGCCGAGTTGACGGTGGCCGACCACATTTTTTACCAGGCCCCGGAAATCAGCCAGCTGACCGACGGGGAAGGCCGTTTCGGTACCGAACTCAAGCGCACCAAGGAGATTTTCATGGCGACCACCGCTCGCAGCCTGGTCATCATGGACGAACTGTCGGAGGGCACGACCCACGAGGAGAAGATCGAGATTTCCACCGACATCCTCAACGGGTTCCGGCAGCGGGGCTGCAGCACCCTGTTGATCACCCACAATCACGAACTGGTGGAGCACTTTCAGGCCCAGGGTGTCGGCCACGCTCGCCAGGTGGAGTTCAAGAACGACCAGCCCACCTACCGCTTGATCGAGGGCATCTCCAAGGTCAGCCATGCCGACCGGGTGGCGCGCAAGATCGGGTTCGCCAAGGAGGACATCGCCCGCATGCTGGGGCAGGGCAAATAGGCAGGAGGCTTTGACCGAAGACGGAGAGCCGCCATGCTCGAAATCGTCCAGTTACCGGTGCTCAGCGACAACTACGTCTATGTGCTCTACGACGTCGAGTTCGGCTCCGCCGCGGTGGTCGATCCGGCCGAGGCCGGGCCGGTGTTCGAGATTTTGGACCGGCGCGGCTGGCGGCTGGACTATATCCTCAACACCCACCACCACGGCGATCACGTGGGCGGCAACCTGGAATTGAAACAGGCGACCGGTTGCCAGGTTTTGGGAGCCGCCGCCGATGCCGCGCGCATACCCGGCATCGACCGGGGCTTGGCCGATGGCGACGAGGTGGTACTGGGCGGCAACCGCGCCAAGGTGATCGAGGTGGCGGGCCATACCCGCGGCCATATCGCCTACTGGTTTGCCGAACAGGATGCGCTGTTCTGCGGCGATACTCTGTTCAGCCTGGGCTGCGGCCGGCTGTTCGAGGGCAGCCCGCAGCAGATGTGGGCCTCGCTGGAGGCGATTCGCCGGCTGCCGCCTTCCCCCCGCATCTACTGCGCCCACGAATACACCCAGGCCAACGGCCGTTTCGCCCGCAGCGTCGAACCCGCCAATCCGGACTTGCCGCAACGCCTGGCCGAGGTCGACCAACTGCGGGCCGAAGGTAAGCCCACGGTGCCGTCGACCCTGGAACAGGAACTGGCCACCAATCCCTTCCTTCGGCCGGAGAGTGCGGAAATCCGGAAACATCTGGGGATGCCGGATGTGGAAAACGGGCAGGTGTTCGCGCGCCTTCGGGCGATGAAGGATGGGTTTCGGTGACTAGCGCGTCCTGCGAAACGAGTGTGGCCGAAATCCGCTGATGAAGTTCGGCGGTCGTCGGCTCGCCGCGCTTAAACTACCGGTGACTTCAGGGTTTGATCAGCAAATTCACCCCGGATTGCGATTCCGGCAGAAAGTCCATGCCCAGGGCGGTTTTTATCAGCAACAGTACCAGGGCCACGATGGTTGCCGAATCCAGCAGGAAGACGAGGAACAGCAATAGCACGCTCCAGCGGGCGATGACCTGTTCGCGGAGCGATAAGGCTCTGCGGTTGTGGCCAGCCAGGAATACGAAATAGTAGTGCCAGCGCCAGAATGCCAGGGTCCAGCGCCAGTCCAGCAGGTGACTGCTCCAGTTGCGGCCG
>VEPB01000213.1 GCA_012026715.1 Methylococcaceae bacterium
AGCGGCATGATGCCCCGGTCGAGCAGGGCGGTGCCGGCCGCTTCACCCAGCAGCAGTTCGGCGCAGGGCTGCTGTTTGATCTCGCCGTCTTCGCGGAAGTTGTGGCTGGGCAGATCGGCCAAGTCCAACTGGCCGTCCAGGTCCATGGCCCAGCCGTTCTGGCGAAAGGCCTGAGCCGCCAGCAAGACCAGCGCCAGCGCCGGGTTGCCCCAGAGGTAGGCCTCGTGCTCGCGAGACGGCGGCAACTCGTCGAAAGTAAACGAGTCGATGGGATCGGTGGCGGCGCCATAGGGCAGCCGCAACAGCACCCTGGGCAGAGCCAGCCCGATCCACGGTGCGATCTCGCTTTGCCGCAAGGCGGTCCACGCGGATGGTTCGGCAGACCAGCGCTTGGCATCCGCGAGCGCTTGGCACTCGTCACAGCCCAGCAGGGACGGCCGGGCGGGCGCCAGCAGCGGCACGCCGGCGCGGGCCGCGCCGTAGCCGAGTATGGTCAGCTGCCGCAAATCCTCATCGCTGCCGGAGACTGCAAAATCGCTCACCGCCAGTGACCAACCCATGGCATCGGGCGCCTCCGCGCCGGATACCCCGAGCCGATGGAAGAGTACCGAACGGAGAGGATCGGCGGCGGCGGCATCGAGATCCGCCGCGAGTTCTGCCGGAGATAGATCCAGCATCCAGAGCTGCAGGTTTTCGTCCAACTCCGCCTCCTGCACCAGCCAGGCAATGCCACGCCAAACCGCTTCCAGTGCCTGAAATCGGGGATGATGCAGCAAGCCTCTCATTTGCTCGGCGATGGCACCGTCCACCGCATCCAGGTACTGGCGCTGCTCCTGCTGAGTGTCGGGCACCAGATGCGGACTCACGATTCCGCGCAGCCAAGCCTGGATATCGAAGCCGGCGGAACCGGGTGCCGGCCGCCCGGCCGGCTTGCGGCCCAGCAGGCGTTCGAGGTCGTCGGAAACCTCCTCGCCTGGGGCGGCGGGAGTGACAACATTCTGCGGTTGGTACCCCAAGGCTGAAGCGGCACGCTGAAAACTGCGGTGATCGGCCAACTCCTCGCGCAGGCGGCGCAGGGCCGCAATGGGTGGTAAGCGGTGGAACAGCCGATCGGGATGGAAATCGTCGAGTTCGGAAAAGCCGATTTCGACCGGCGCCCCATTCAGTTCGAAGGAAAGACTGGGGGAGATTTTGGCGAATACCTGGCTGCAGGTATCCAGGTCGATCTGAAGCGGCCTTCGCTGGTCGAGAGGAACCCGCCGGCTGCCGCCGAAATCGGCGAAAACCAGAATCCGAAACGGCGGATCCCAATCGGCCCGCGCCGGAGTGTTGGAGCGCGCGAATCTGAAGTCGAAGTCGATAGTTCCACGGCTCATGCTCATCCCCATGCTGTGCATTGATCGATGACCTAGTGTCACGGCTGCTTCCGGTAGCGGTCAAGGCGCTGCGGGGTAGATCATGCCTGACGCCAGCGGAGCCGGATCCGCCAACACACTTGCCTCGGGACGCGTGAATGCTTAGAGTGGCGCCCGGAAGTCCGGGCGAAGTGCAGGCGATGTTGCAGCAGCACTCACAACCCGCCGCTTCCGCTGTCTTGGAGCGATCAACAATGAAACATTTCGGTATTTTGAGCGCGGCGGCGCTCTGCGCCGGGCTTTTTTTCACGGCCCCGGCGAGCGCTTCCCATGGCCATCGCCATGAAGGCCATCACTACGGCCACCGCCATTTCCGGCCGGCATTCGACGCGCCGCGACATCGACCGCGAGCGCACCGGGTGGAACCCGGCGGTTTGCTGCTACCCGGACTCCCGTCACCGCCGTCCTTGTCGCTGCCTAAACCGGGGCTTCCACCCCTGCCCCGCCTACCCGGACTACCACACCCATGAGCCGGCCATTCTGGCCAGCTGCGCTGGCGCTGAGCCTGACCGCGGCCCTGACTGGCTGCGCATCGTTGGAGACCGCCGATCTTTCGCCGGAACCGCGCGAATACCTCGGCAAGCACCATTTTGGGAGCGGAAAGCCCTATCGGGTTCGCGGCCGTACCTATTACCCCATGACGAGCAGCCGAGGCTACCGGGAAATTGGCGTCGCATCCTGGTATGGTTCTGAATCTGGGAACCGCACCGCTTCCGGCCAGCGTTTCAACCCGAATGGGCTGAGCGCCGCCCACAAGACCTTGCCGTTATTCACGTCGGTGCGGGTGACCAACCTGGAAAACGGCAAGTCCGCCGTAGTAACGGTGAACGACCGGGGTCCTTTCGTACCCGGCCGCTTGATCGACGTGTCCCAAGCGGCGGCTCAGCGGCTCAACATGCAGCGGCGCGGTTCTTCCAAGGTCCTTGTGGAAGCGCTGAACTAGCCGTAGCGGTCAATCCGCGCACGCTAACAGGCCGCAACAGCATGCGGTGGGGGCGAAATTCAGCGTCAATGAAAATTCCGGACGGTGTCCGGAAACACTCCCGGATCGGCGACTCCCAGCTGGAGCAGCATGGCCCTGGCCTTTTGCAGAACCTGCAAGGCTTGGTGCGGAGTTAAACCACCGCCCCTAAGTTTGCCCCAAGCTGGCAACGTGTCGATAGCCGGCAGTCTGATCTGGGCCGGACTGCCGATCGCCAGCAGCAAGTTGGCGATGATCACCAGATCCACTGCGGTGAGGTCTTCACCGCCATCGAAAGACCAGTCCCGGGCCCGTTGCGGAACGGAAGCCAATTGCCCCGGGAAATTCCAGCGACTCAGCACAGACGCCCCAAGACCCGCGCGAACGTGGGGTAAAGCGTGATCAAGCTCGTCCGGATGCCAATAACTGCGCGGGAAATCGTCGGCGAATTGCAGATACGGAAGATCGCCGATATCGGCAACCAGTCCTGCCAAGCGTGCCTCGTGAAGATTGACTTCGGTGTAGTCTGAGGCGAGAACTTGGCAAACCGCCGCGCGCAGCACACCGGCCTGCCACCAGGCCCGAACCCGATGCAACACCTCGGCACTCCGGAAATGCGAGATCTTGCGGACACAGCAGCTGATCAGCAGATTCTGCGTTGCCTTGTGGCCGATGCGCCTTACCGCATCGTGGAAATGGGCAATCGGTGCCTGGGGATAATACAAAGGGCTGTTGGCCTGGCCGATCAACTTGGCGGACAGAATCGGATCCCACGCCACAATACGGCCGAGTTCCGCGCCTCCGCCTCTACGGTCAAAAATGCCACGGACCCGGGCCGCAACCTCGGGGATCGGGAGCATCTCCCAGGCGCCTTCGGCGTCGTTCTGGCAAAACGCCTGAAACAGGCGCGACGACCGCAGTGACGGCGGGATGGACGGATCGTAAGGATCGATGGCAGGGAAACCGTCGTCGTTTACCGCACCGGTCTTCGCCATCACGCCCGAACAAACGCGTAACACCTGTACGTCACTCAAGGCGACCACCGACACTGGATTTCCATCACCGCCACAGAGCGGGAAGCGGGAACGTGTGGTGCCTGATTCGACTTGGTAGCTGGATTGGGATCCCATATCGACCAATGCCGTGCCATCAAGCAGATAGATAACGCTGTCCGATATCTCGCCGCGCCTGGCCAAGACGGTACCGGCCGAATAGCGCTCGGTGCGGCGTTCCAGGGCGAAGGATTCCAAAACTTCCTCCTGAAGATCCCGTATCGGAAACAGTTGCTTCAAGGTCGCCAAGGTGACCGGCAGGGTTGGGCCCAGAACCGGCTTCGATTCGGCGTCCCGGGAAGTTTGGATTGACATCATGGCCAGGTACTCTCTCGTTTGCTTAGCGGATCGATTGGCCACCAACCGACTTCAAAGAAACAATGGGGGGGCAGCCTTCGCTCACCACAATGCACGGAGAGTGCCATGCATATTTTTACTATATTTCTTATAGCTTTATTTATAAACCACCCATTCTCTGGCGAGCGATTGTAAACATTTTCTTACACATAAAACCCGGCCAATGTAACCAATCTTGGACAACCAAGCTGCCAGACCCGCACCCATCACTAAGCACTCGCTGAAGCTTCGGAGCAGGGCGAGGAAGGAAAGCGACGGCGCTAACCCGAAGTAGGTAGTGTCGGGATCTTTTACAAACCGTCGCCAGCCCAGCCTTGACAGACGGGCAGATGACGGCCTTTCGACGGATTGAGGCAAGCTAGCTGCGCCACGGCGGGGCGAAGCCGGGAAACTGAGCGGGTTCACTGTCAATTTTTCATACAAATTGAAGGTGTCCCCACCACAGCCGATATCCAAGTTATGGAAACTCGATGTAAAAACTCTGGAACCCTCGTTAGGCACGACATCTGCATGTTTTAAAGTACACGAGGCCAGACCATTTATCTAACCGTGGCCCACAGGAGTAGGTGTCATGCTCATGCAAATCTATAGTCTCATCCGGTCCTCACAGGGTTATGTCTACGAGCGGGCAGGGACCATCAACGGTTTCTTCGATGACCCCAGCCAGGCGCGTATCTGTGCAGTTTTACTGCAGACCCAACTCAAATGCGACGTGGAAATTTGCGGTTGCGAGCTATCGGTGTCGATGTGAACGCCGTACTCCCGCACCTGATCCACGACGAGACGGACGACCCCGAAATCGGCGCGGCGCCGCTCTGGGCCGAGTGGACTGCCCCGGCGAGGGCGACCGACGCCGAACCGATACCGGATTGTCCGGCAGCGAAGGCTGACGAATCCTCCCTGGAAGAGTGTTGTTTCTGATCCGGATGCGGGACGGATCGGCCGTCTTGCAGACGAGCGGTTTGTCCTGCATCCTGGATTAACCCATACTCCGGCCCATATTACCGACCGGAGACAGTCATGGGCTGGGTTTCCCTCGACACGTTGGCGGCCTATTGGTCCGCCGACGAAGTCATCACCAACATCATCGTCTTCATGAACCTGCTGGGCGCCCTGCTGCTGGGTTTCCTGGTGGGCTATGAGCGCTCCTATCACGGCCGCGCCGCAGGAATGCGCACCTACGGCTTGGTCTGCATGGCTTCATGCGCGGTGGTCGTGATCATCGGCTACCCGCATTATTGGTACGGGACTCACGCCCCGGCCCCAATCGGCGGCGCCTCCTACGCCGATCCCACCCGAGTGATCCAGGGAATCGTGACCGGAGTCGGTTTTATCGGCGCCGGCGTCATCATGAAGGAAGGACTCAACATCAGCGGCCTGACCACGGCAGCCTCGATCTGGGCGGCATCCTGCATCGGCATCCTGGTCGGCGTGGGCTTTTACGCCGCAGCGATGCTGCTCTCGCTGTTGTCCGCTGGCTGCATGATGTGGATATCCCATCTGGAAGCCTGGTTGCCGTCCCGCCCCGCCATCTCCATCACCCTGGGTTTCCTGCCCGAACATCGACCCAACGATCGCCATCTAACCGAAGTCCTGAAAGAACGCGGCTACCAGATCGCGCCCGGCTCGTTTGCCGTGCAATGCAGCTCAGGCCAGACGGAATGGCGCTTCGTCGCGGTCGCGCTCGGCAAGAACAAGGGCATGCCCCTGCACCAACTGGCTCAGGAACTGGCGGAAGTACCCGGAATCGGCAGTCTGGCCGTCACCCATGCGCGCAACTGAAAATGCCTGCCTCGAAGACCGATTGCGTGGCGCCATCTGGGGCCAGTTCGTCGGCGACGCGGCCTGCCTGGGCAGCCATTGGATCTACGATCCGGTGGACATGCGCCGGCGTTATCCGCGACTGCAGGGCTTCGAAGAACCGGCGGAAGGGCACTACCATGCGGGCAAGCGCCCCGGCGACCAGACCCATTACGGCGATGCGGCTGTATTGCTGTTGCAGTCGATCGCTGCCTTGGGCCGATTCGATCCGCGCGATTTCGGCCGGCGCTTCGTTGCCCTGATGGGCTCAGCCGATTACCGGGGTTATCGCGATCACGCTACCCGTGAGACTCTTGCGGTCTACCAAGCGCGATACACCGACGACTTTGATTTTCAGCAGGGCGCCAACGACGACCAGCCCGCCACCGTCACCCGGCTGGCTCCGGCAGTCGTCGCTCATCTGGTCGACGCCGACTGGCAGACGGCCGTGGATCTCCTCACCCTGGTCTGCCAGAACAGCCACCGCGCCCGAGCTTACGCCAGGGCTCACGCAGCCCTGCTCCGTGCCCTGCTGGCAGGCAAGGACTTGGCGACAGCCTGCGCAGAGCTCGCCGCAGCCTTGCAGGGCGGCTATCCCATGGACCTGGAGGTTGCCGACAATCTGTGCCGGGCCCTGGCCTCGGCCCATCTCCCCGTTGCCGAAGCCGCCAAGGCTTTCGGCCTGTCCTGCCCCCACGCCCAGAGTTTCCCCGCAGCGGTTCAAGCCGCCCTCGCCCACGCGGGCGATTTCCCTGCCGCCGTCCTGGCGACCCTGGAAGCAGGCGGCGACAATGCCGGCCGTGCCGCCATGATCGGTTCATGGCTGGGCGCATCCCTCGGCCTGCAAGCCATCCCCGCCGATTGGCGCGACAGGCTTTCCGAGCACCGGCGAATTACCCGGGCAACCGAAACCATCGTTCAGCGTACCCTCGCAACGCTCCAACATGCCGCCCCCCAGGGAAGCGCTGAATAAATCCATCCTGGATTTCTCAGCGCTCGAGGCCGGACAACTTGGTTTCCCGGCCACTCACAAACTCAGTGGCTTACAGCCACCGATTTTGACAGTGCATCCCTGCGCCGTGGGAACCGCTGACTTATTCAGCGCTTCCCTCGCCGATCCCGCCAGCCTGAGCTTTTCCGGAAGCGAGAACTGGCAACGCGGTTTCCGTCTTTTTCCACCATTGACGGAGATCCACCGGTCATGCCGCCCGGCGAGCGGCAAGTCCATACGCATCGGGCTGACGTCTCGGATAAGATGCAAGTCGCCAAGTTATCGCCAAACCGATAAAATGGCGGTAATCCGACCCGGTTAGGCACCGGGTGCCCGAGCCCTTACCCCATCCCTCACCCTTTACCCTGACCGGATCCTCTTCCGCCGACGGCGGGAACAGGCCGATTTTTACCCATTCCTATGATCGAAAAGCTTAGAAACATCGCCATCATCGCCCACGTGGACCACGGCAAGACCACCCTGGTGGACAAGCTGCTGCAGCAATCCGGCACCTTCGCCGCCCACGAGAAGGTGGAGGAGCGGGTGATGGACTCCAACGCCCTCGAAAAGGAGCGCGGCATCACCATCCTGGCCAAGAACACCGCCATAGACTGGAACGAATACCACATCAACATCGTCGACACCCCCGGCCACGCCGACTTCGGGGGCGAGGTGGAGCGGGTGCTGTCCATGGTGGACTGCGTGCTGCTGCTGGTGGACGCGGTGGACGGACCCATGCCCCAGACCCGCTTCGTGACCCAGAAGGCCTTCGCCATGGGCCTACACCCCATCGTGGTCATCAACAAGATCGACCGCCCCGGCGCCCGCGCCCACTGGGTGCTGGACCAGACCTTCGACCTGTTCGATCGGCTCGGTGCCACCGAGGAGCAGCTGGATTTCCCCGTCGTCTACGCCTCCGCCCTGAACGGCTATGCCGGCGACAACCCGGACATCCGTGATGGCAACATGGACTATTTGTTCCAGACCATCGTCGACAAGGTCCATCCGCCCCAGGTCGATGAGGCCGGCCCCTTCCGCATGCAGATCAGCCAGCTGGATTACAACTCCTACGTGGGCGTCATCGGCATCGGCCGCATCCAGCGCGGCAGCATCAAGACCAATACCGCGGTCACCGTGGTCAGCCGCGACGGCAAGCAGCGCAATGCCCGCATGCTGCAGGTGTTCGGCTTCAAGGGCCTGGAGCGCATCGAGGTGCCGGAAGCCAACGCCGGCGACATCATCGCCTTCACCGGCATCGACGCCCTGGAAATCTCCGACACCATCTGTTCCCCGGATGCGGTGGAAGCCCTGCCGCCCCTCACCGTGGACGAACCCACCGTGAGCATGACCTTCCAGGTCAACAACTCACCTTTCGCCGGCAAGGAAGGCAAGTTCGTCACCTCCCGCCAGATCCGCGAGCGCCTCCAGCGCGAGCTGCTGCACAACGTCGCGCTGCGGGTGGAGGATACCGCCGACCCCGACAAATTCCGGGTCTCCGGCCGCGGCGAGCTGCACCTGTCCATCCTCATCGAGAACATGCGCCGGGAAGGCTACGAACTGGGCGTTTCCCGCCCGGAAGTCATCATCAAGGAAATCGACGGCGAACCCTCCGAACCCTACGAGTTCGTCACCATCGAGGTGGAGGAGACCAACCAGGGCGCGGTGATGGAGAAGCTGGGCGAGCGCAAGGGCGACCTGCTCAACATGGTGCCGGACGGCCAGGGCCGGGTGCGGCTGGAATACATGATGCCATCCCGAGGA
>VEPB01000315.1 GCA_012026715.1 Methylococcaceae bacterium
AACACCATCTCCTTCTTCTCGTTCTTCATGCGCAGCCTCAGCCGTTCGCCCACCAGCCGGTAACCGCGGGCCGTCTCCAAAGTCTTGACGTACTCATCCAGCAACGGGGGCTCGGTGCAACCCAAGGCCGCACTGTGCTGCACCACCGCAAAGGCGATTTGGTTGGCGTGGGCCTCGAATACGCCTTCGACCTTCATGCAGCCGGCGGTCAGCGCGAACCAACCGCGCGGATAGACCGTCATCCGGTACAGGCTGGGTTTGTCCACCTTGTGGGTGGTCAGGGGCGTTGCAGTGCCGAGCCAAACCCAGTCGCCCACCAGCTGACCAAGGCCAGCCGCGTCGACATTGGGTTCGTCCTCCTCGTCTTCGATGTCCGGTTCCGGATAGGCCGGGTCGGACGGCGGCAGTGACTTTGCCGCTCTTGCCGGCGGAGCCGGGGTCGGCTTGACGGCAACCGGCTTTTCGCTGGTACAACCGGTCAACGCCAGCAGTAAGGCGACGAATATCCCGCCGAGCGTCCCACTTGAAATGCCGCGCGTCACGGCTCGTGGCGGCCGCCGCAGAACCTGGAAACCCGAGGCAGCCATTTACCCCGCCAGACCACGGATGCCGACGCTGCCGCGCAGCTTCTTCATGAACGGCTGGCTGTGGGCGCGTGCTTTCTCCGCGCCCTCCAACAGCGCCCGTTCGATCCGATCCGGCTCCTGGATCAGTGCCTCGTAGCGTTCCCGCGCCGCCGTCAGGTGGTCGTTGAGGTATTCGAACAAAAACTGCTTGATCTCGCCCCAGCCGGCACCCTCGGCATAGCGCTGGCGCAGGGCCTCCACTTCTTCCTTGGTGGCGAAGGCGCGGTAGATGCCGAACAGGGTGCAGCCGTCCGGGTCCTTCGGCTGGCCCGGCTCCAGGCTGTTGGTCTTGATCTTCATGATGAGCTTGCGCAGCTGCTTTTCCGGGACGAATAGCGGGATGGTGTTGTCGTAGCTCTTGCTCATCTTGCGCCCGTCCAGGCCGCACAGGGTGGCGGTTTCCTCGCTGACCACCGCCTCCGGAATGACGAAATGCTCGCCGTAGATATGGTTGAAGCGCCCGGCGATGTCGCGGGCCATCTCGATATGCTGGATCTGGTCCTTGCCCACCGGCACCTTGTGGGCGTTGAAGATCAGGATATCGGCGGCCATCAGGATGGGGTAGTTGAACAGCCCCATGGTGACGCCTTTGTCCGGGTCGGCCTCGCCGCTCTCCTGGTTGGCCTGCACCGCCGCCTTGTAGGCGTGGGCGCGGTTCATCAACCCCTTGGCGGTGACACAGCTGAGCATCCAGGCCAGTTCGGCGATTTCCGGCACGTCCGATTGGCGATAGAACACCGCGTTGTCCGTGTCCAGTCCCAGCGCCAGCCAGGTGGCGGCCACCTCCAGGGTCGACTGGCGCACCCGCTCGGGTTCCTGGCACTTGATGAGAGCGTGATAGTCCGCCAGGAAATAGAAAGGCCGCACGCCGTGGTTGCGGCTGGCGTCGATGGCGGGGCGAATGGCGCCGACATAGTTGCCCAGGTGGGGGGTGCCGGTGGTGGTGATCCCCGTCAATACGGTGGTCTTGCTCATGGGTGGTCCGGGAGTGGAGGGCGAAACGGCAGCCACTGCCGGCGATGACGGAACCCGAGGTCAACGGCGGCGGCGGATGGCCGCGCAATATGACACAAACCGCAAAGGGCTTCCAGACCGCCGCGGCCCGTTCCGATTAACCGTTCATGGCACTCGTGCCACTCCGGAACATGAAAGCACTTGCGCCATGATCGGTTTACCTCACCCTAACC
>VEPB01000347.1 GCA_012026715.1 Methylococcaceae bacterium
CTGATGCCGCTGGTGGAATCCAAGGGGATTTACTGCTTCTATTCGGCGCGTTTCGTGGCGGAGTTGGCGCAGCTCGCGGGCGGGCGCGACTGTCTGGAAATCGGTGCCGGCGATGGAACGCTTAGCCGATTTTTGTCGGATCGGGGTGTCCGTATCACCGCTACCGACGACCACAGCTGGTCCCACAAGATCCGCTATCCGGACTCGGTGCAGAAGCTGGATGCGCGTTCGGCGCTGCGGCACTATCGGCCGGAAGTGGTGATCTGCAGCTGGCCGCCGGCGCGCAACACCTTCGAAGCCGCCGTGTTCGAAACGGATAGTGTCCAGCTTTACGTTGCGGTGGTGAGTCAGTACCGGTTTGCCGCAGGCAACTGGGTAACTTACCAATCCCAGAGCGATTTTTCCCTGGAAATTCTGCCGGCCCTTAGCCGGTTGCTGCTGCCGCCCGAACTCGGGTCGGAGGTGGTGGTGTTCCGGCGCGCTGCTGGCAGTGGGTGACGGGCTGGAGCGGGTGGGAGGACTGCCAGGGTGTGCTCGGACCATCACTCGTGCCCAGGGGGAGGGGGCTCGCGCCAGCGACTGGCGCCGTTTTGCCGCGGGCTAAAGCCCCGTCCCACCAAGCCCGATGCAGCAAACAAACGGGGAAGTCGTGTTTCGGCCAACTGCTAAGGATGGCTCGGCTGGCCGGCGCTGCCGCAGACAGTCAGGGGCTGGTCGCAGCCCGCGGGTTTGTTGGGCTCCGCCGCAACGAGGGTGCGGCTCTCGGCCGCCCATTGGCGCAGGCCCTTTTCCAGGTGATAGATCGGTCCAAAACCGGCCTGCCCCGCCAGTTCCTTCCCCACCATGCCGCTGCGGTTGCCCGAGCGGCAGACCAGTACGATGGGTTGGTCCGGTTGCTTGACCAGCTTCTTCAGGTCGCCCAGCCAGGCGTCCTTGTCGTAGGCGCCGTTCTTGTCGAAATACATGAGGGGACTGCTTCCGGCGATGATGCCGGTGGCTTTCCATTCCTCCGGGGTGCGGATGTCGACCACCAGCGCTCCCTGTTGCTGCAACGCCTGCAGTTCATCCGGAGTGACTCCGCGCAGTTCCGCCGCCTGCAGAGAGAATGACAGGGCCATCAAGAAAAAAAGCAGGACGTGCATCGTTCGGATCTCCTAGAGGTTTGCCAGCTCGGCGATGATGTCGTTGGCCCACACCACGCCGCTCATATAGGCCTGGCCGATTTCGCCGATGGCCAGATTCTGGAACTTGGCGTCGTCCAACTGCCAAAGCTCAAACTGATTGGCGCAGGTCAGGCCGGCCCCCAGATTGCCCTCGCGCCGCAACAGCGCAGCCAGGACTTCCTCGGACAACGGCAGGTCTTTCAAGGCCTCAGCCAATTCCACCCCCATCATCTTGTCGAGCATGGACATCATGCCAGCGAGGAAATACTGATCCCCGTTGCGCAACTTGGCGGCGACCGCCAACAACTCGCACATCTTGGCCCGAGCCAAGGCCAGCATGATGATCTCCGCCGGCGTATCGGGGAAGCCGGCCAGCGCCATGAGATTGGCCCAGCGCCGGGTCTCGTTCAGGCCGAGATAGAATACCGCCCGGTTGATGGACTCCACCTTCTTGGGCAGCCGGAACAGTGCCGAGGTGTTGATGTAGCGCAGCAGCTTGTAGCTGAGCCCGGCATCGGTGGAAATGATCTTGGCGAGCGCATCCACGTCAATGTCGGGGCGGTTGATCTCCACCAACAAGCGGAGCAGGGCGTGCTGGCTGGCGCCCATGCGCTTGCCCTGGACGATCTTGGGCTTGCTGAAGTAATAGCCCTGGAAATAGGCGCAACCCATGGCGTGGCAATCCATGAACTGCTCCTGGGTCTCGACCTTTTCCGCCAGGAACTTGATGGGCAGCTTGCGGAACTTTGTGATGTAACTGCGGCAGGTATCCATGCTCTCCGACTGCACATCGAGCTTGATGATGTTCGCGGCCCGAATCAGCGGCAACCAGGCTTCGCTGAACACGAAGTCGTCCAGCGCAATCAGATAGCCTTCCCGCGCCAGCTTATGCACACTCTCCACCAGGGCGTCGTCGATGGCGACGGTTTCCAGCACCTCGATGACGACCTTGTCTTTGGGCAAAAGCAAGGCGGTCCCGCTCAGCAGGTTGTCGCGGGTGAAATTGATGAAGGCACGGTGGGGGCCGACGACATGATCCAGTCCGGCTTCCAGGATGCTGTTGACGATCACCTGGTTGCTGGCTTCGGTGGCTTCGGTCTGCTGCGGAGCCCTGCCGTCGGAATCGCGGAACAGCAACTCGTAGGCAAAGACATTCTGGTCTCTATCCAGGATCTGCTGCCGACCGAAGAGGAACTCTTGCATGGGGATGTGGACGTCGGGATGACTAAGTCGAAGAATATCACGGAATCCGAAACCCGCCGGACGACCCCTTGCCGCTCCGGAATCGGCATTTTTTGACCGCAGCCGGGCGACGCCATACCATCGCGGATCGAGCATTCCGGACGGTTGAGCCCACCCTTGATCGATCGACTGAGCACCCGCATGGCAATGTTGTGCTGCGCCTTCATAGGCCTGGAGCCGGTGGCCGCCGCAGCATCGCCGCCGGCGGAAGAAGGGCCGTTCCGGCCGCCGGAACTGGTCGAACTGGTCAAGCTGGAGCCCGGCATCCGGCTGGACGTGCGCTATGCCACGGCCGATAACTTCGTGGGCCGGCCGGTCTATTCGGAACCCCGCGCTTTTCTGCAAAAACCGGCGGCCGAGGCCCTGATCCGGGTGCACCGGAATTTACGGCCCCTGGGTTACGGCCTGCTGGTGTTCGACGGCTATCGGCCATGGGCGGTCACCCAACTTTTCTGGGACGCGGTGACCGAGGACCAGCGCCCGTTCGTGGCCGATCCGGCCCAAGGCTCGCGCCACAACCGGGGGTGCGCGGTGGATCTGAGCCTGTACCGGCTGGATACCGGAGAGCCGGTGGTCATGCCGAGCGACTACGACGAGATGAACGAGAAAGCCTATCCCACCTACTCCGGCGGCAGCGCCAAAAGCCGCGCGATGCGCGACCTGTTGCGGAAAGCCATGGAAGCGGAGGGATTCAGCGTGTACCCAACCGAGTGGTGGCATTTCGACTACCGTGACTGGCGCCACTACCGCATCCTCGATTTGCCCTTCGATCGCCTTGAGGCAGCCCAATAACCCCAATAAACCGAAGTTTGCATCGCTTTCGGCAAGCGGATAAGGTGAGCCGGCACGGCAAGCGCGCCTTTCCCGGCGCGGTCCCAAACGAATTCAATCCCTGGAGATCGAGCAGTGAAGCCCATCCTTAAACCGATTTTGTTGATTTGCGCTGGCGCATTAGCCGCGCCTCTCGTCCTGGCCAAGGCCCCGCCCCCAGC
>VEPB01000288.1 GCA_012026715.1 Methylococcaceae bacterium
CAACTGCCTGGCCACCCGCGGCCTGTTGCTCAGCTGGGGCACCATGAAAAGCGTTGGGCGATTCCACCCGAAGCTACTGCCCCATTACCTGTCGGACTACGAATACACCATCAGGGCCTTCCTCAGCGGCATCCGCTGCGGCACCGACCCGGCCTTTCACCTGGTCGTGAACGACGCGACCACCGGCTGCCGCAAGGTGGACACCACCCAGCCGGTGACTTCCTATCTGCGCCAGCTGTTTTCACTGAAGAGCACCGAGAACCCCGTGTATTGGACCACCTTCGTATTCCTAACCTGCCCTCCGCTGCAGGCGATCGCCCATGCCGCCAGGCTCTGGCTGACCGTACTGCGAACCGCCTTGGGGCTCACCCGTCGCCAGTATTTCACTATCCGCGGCTGATCCGAAAACCTTCATGCCTGCCTCCGCGCCCATCGCCTTGTTCGTCTACAACCGGCCGCGCCATACCCGCGAGACGGTTGCCGCCCTGCAGCTGAATCCGCAGGCCGCCGACAGCGATCTGTGGGTTTTTTCCGACGGCCCCAAGACACCCGCCGACGAATCGGCAGTGAACGAGGTTCGCGCCTTCATCCGGGAGATCGGCGGCTTCCGCTCGGTGACGGTGGTGGAGCAGCCCACCAACCAGGGACTGGCGCGTTCCATCATCGGCGGCGTCACCCAACTGTGCCGCGAACACGGCAGGGTCATCGTGGTGGAAGACGACATCGTGGTGTCTCCCCACTTCCTCCGCTACATGAACGAAGCCCTGGATTTCTATGAGGCTGAGGAGCGGGTCATGCACATCTCTGCCTACATGTTTCCCATCAATCCAAAACGGCTGCCCGAAACCTTCTTCTACCGGGTCACATCCTGCTGGGGCTGGGCGACCTGGCAACGGGCCTGGCAACATTACCAGCGGGACATCGCAGCCTTGGACCAAGCCATGACCCCCGCCTTGCGCCACCGCTTCAATCTGGACGGCAGCTGCGGCGATTTCTGGAACCAGGTCGAAGGCAATCGCAGCGGGCAATTCGATACCTGGGCGATCTTCTGGTACGCCACGGTGTTCCTGCGCGACGGCCTGTGCCTGCACCCCGCGCGATCTCTGGTGCGCAACATCGGCAACGATGGCAGCGGGATCAACAGTGGAGCTAGCCAGCATTTCGATACCGAGGTCGCATCGGCCCCGGTCACCCGGTTTTCTCGCGAACTGGCTGAACACCCCATCGTGCTCCGACGCATGAAAGCCTATTACCGTCGCCACATGAAGCCCGGCCTGCTGCGCCGGGTACTTGGGCGCATTCGAAAACAATTTGGCGGAACGGCATGAAACTATCCGGATACCCTCTCACTGAAGCTGAACTAGAAAGTCTGCGGCCTTTGCTCGCGCTGCTTCCGCGAGAACTCCCAACGGTTCAACAAATATGGGCTCTCATGGATCTGGTCTGGTCCGACCTGGGCTGCGACGAACACCATCCATGCGCCAGGCTGCTGGACGCCTATTATCGCCACCCGATCTGGCTGCTGAATGGCTTGTTTGTGGACCAGGACCCGGAATCCCTCGGCCACCGCAAGGCCATCGCCCACTGGATCGCGAACCAGAGATGCACAACGGTGCTGGACTTTGGCGGCGGATTCGGCACCCTGGCGCGCAGCATTGCCGCGGTGAGTCCGGCCCGAATCGATATCTGCGAACCCCATCCGTCGGACTGCGCGCTGGCCCTGGCGACCGACCAGCCATCGATCCGATATGTTGCAGAACCGCACGGCCCATACGACTGCGTGGTGTGCACCGACGTCATCGAGCACGTCACCGAACCATTGCAGCTCCTGAGCTGCCTGACCCAGGCCACAGCCATGGGCGGCCATCTGCTGCTGGCGCCTTGCTTCGAACCCTTTATCCGCTGCCATCTCCCATCCACTTTTCATCTCAAGCATACTTTCGGTGTCTATACCCGTCTGCTGGGGCTGCGACACCTCGGCCTCTGCGACGGAAGCCACGCCCACGTGTTCCGGCGGGACCGATCGATTTTGGCGGCAGCAGCGGCATTTCCCGTGCTTGAAGTCGCCTCCCGGACGCTGTTCCCGCTGTTCGAATGGCGCGCTGGACGGAAATGACCGTGAAAGTGCTCCACGTAAGCACCAGCGATCTCTCCGGAGGCGCAGCGCGCGCCGCCTATCGGCTGGTATGCGGCCTGCGCGACCGAGGGAGCTCCGTTGGATTACTGGTCAGCGACCGAACAGGGGACGACAGGGATTGCTTCACGCCACGGCGAAGCTTTTCCGAACGCATGGCGTTGCGTTGCCGGCTGCGTCTCGAAAGCTGGGCCTTAAATCGGTATCGCCATTCTCCAGCATACCCCTGGAGCAGCAACCTCCTGCCGGACTCGGCCTTGCTGCGGAGCATCCACCAATTCTCGCCGGACCTGATTCATCTCCACTGGATCGGCGGCAGCCATCTACCCATCCCGAATCTGGCAGGCATCGATCGCCCGCTGGTTTGGACCCTGCATGACATGTGGCCCTTCACCGGCGGATGCCACTACACCGGCGATTGTCCCGGATTCAAGAGCTGCTGCGGCAGTTGCCCACAGCTGGCTAGCGAATCGCCATACGACCTGAGCCGTTGGGTCTGGCTTGCCAAGAATCGCTACTGGCGGAACCTGAATCTGACCGCCGTGGCGCCATCCAGGTGGATGGCTGACCAGGCGAAATCCAGCAGCCTTTTCTCCAAATCCAGGGTGGAAGTAATTCCAAACGGGGTAGATACCGCTGTCTACAAGCCTGCAGATCGCAATTTCGCCCGTGACGTTTTCGGCTTACCCAGAGACGGAACATTCCTATTATTTGGTGCAGTAAGAGCGTGCGACGACGAGCGCAAGGGCTATGTCGAACTGCAACGGGCATTAGGTTTCCTCGACCGTTTCGACAAGAACCCCGAATTGATCGTCTTCGGCGCTTCCGGCCCTGGAGACAGCCAGGACATCCCTGTTCCCACCCGATTTGTCGGACACTTGAATGATGATATCTCGCTGAGTCTGCTCTATTCCGCCTGCGATGTGTTCGTGGCGCCGTCCCGTCAGGAAGCGTTTTCTCTGGTGATATTGGAAGCGCTCGCCTGCGGACTGCCCGTCGTCGCATTCGACGGCACCGGCCCAAGGGATTTGATCGACCACCTTGAAAACGGCTATTTGGCCCAACCAATCAGCCCCGAAGACTTAGCGAACGGTATCAACTGGGTTCTCCAAGACCCACAGAGATATCTCGCATTGCGTTCAGCCGCCCGGAGAAAAGCGGAGGATGAATTCTCGATCGACCGCGTGAGCCAATTGCATACGGACTTGTATCGATCGATCTTGACCAAAGCTTGACGTTGCAACAGAGTCCGTCACATTTCCCGATTTTGGCAACGACCGGCAACCGCTACCCCAGAAAAACCGATGTCCAAATTCATCAAGCTCTACGGCGAGCGCAACACCAACACCAACTACCTCAGCCAGTTGATCCGGCTCAATCTGGAGGCTGAACAACTGCGCGGCGTGG
>VEPB01000534.1 GCA_012026715.1 Methylococcaceae bacterium
CCGGCGCAGGTACTCGCCGACGCTGCTGCGGGCGATGCCCGCGGTCTTGGCGATCTGCCGGTCGGACAGACCACACTCCAGCTTCAGCCGGAGAACTTCGGAAATCTACGCATGGGGAATCGTTCCACCTCGGCCTCTCGCGCGGAAAACGCGGCCGATCATAGCCGATCATAAAGGTGAAGGAGACAGCGTCGCTCCCGCCCGGGGGGGGGGGGCGAATGAGCGCGGAATTCGCACCGATCAATATCCCGAAAACATTGACCGCCCCGGCAACCTCCCAGTTACCTCAAAAAAACCAGCGTCGCTACGCTCCGACCGCCCCGGCCGAATGTGCGTGGAATTGGTGGCCGAATCACGGTGGATCCGGTGGCAGAATGGCGTGGAATACGCACACTGCGTCCTGCCATGTGCGATTTCCGAAAATAAAACCCAGCATCTGAGTTGTCCGCGGCTTTTACACTTCTCGACTATATACGATTTTCCGTGACCCGGCAGTCGCCGGGTCTGCCTCTTTTAGCTTTGTCAAACGTTTTTACACCCCGAGGGAATCTCTCTGAATAGCTGGCGCGCAGGTCGTTGCTTTTTATAAATATGTCGTATTCGGCGCATGGATTGCTTGATTTTACGTAATTTGCTTTTCCCATGCCGGTGTCACGTGCCAGACACCGGCGCGTGAGCCATCAAGACCAAACCTATCGTGAGGTGGGGACAGAAAGTCGCGGATACTGAAATCCAGGAAAGTCGGATTGCCGAAAGTGATCCGCGTGAAGGTCACAGAGATGGTGCGGCTTTTTTCTTTTCCGAAGGAGCGGGTGCACAGCTTGCGACGCGCACGGTGACAACAACACCTCAACGGATGCGCTCTCCACACGATGCGGACACGGTAACGTAAGGTATTGCCTGGAGACCCGCCCGCGGATATGTGACGTTGTAGGTCTTAGGTTCGCGTTGGACTGCGCGGGCGGGATAATCAGCACCAAACCCGTCAGGGATTCGTAATGATCCCCGAAGCCCTGGCGCTCGAGGGGATTTCATCAGAGGAGAACGGCGATGAACAGAACTACCATTAGAGCAAGCACGATCGCTTTCGCCGGCTTCATGAGCTTTTGGGCCGGCGTTGGCGTCAGCGAATCCTTGGCGCAAGATGTCGTAGGGACTTGGCAAAGCCAGGTCACAACGCCTTATTGTATGGCGGCGGGCGAGACGATCTTGATGCCCGATGGCACCTTTTCCAAGACCTTCCGATGCGGCGAGATGTTTACGCTGGACACCGGCACGTATAAGGTGGGCGAAGGCTACATTCATTTCAACATCCAGGACCACGAGCCGAAGACCTGGCGGGGCAAGCCCATGCACTGGGTGAAGAGCGAAACGGTCTTCTTCCAGATGGCAGGTCCTGATCGGATGCTGTGCAATGATCGGATCACCGGGGGAAGCTGGGAGGCGTACCGGGTGCGCTGACGACGACGGATGCATGAGACGCGCTGACGGGACCCTGCGCTGGCACTAACCGATCTCTCTGGCGCGGTGATGAGGCGAGGCGGCCCCGGAACCGAGCGATCCATAGCGGACGACCGGCGCATACTGGGCGCAATAGTCAGGCAGATCGGCCAGGATGTGCCCGCCGACCTGGCACCAGCAATGGCCGGCCAGCGGATAGAGCTGAATGCCGATGATGAGCGTCGCTTCGATGCCCCGACTGTTCAGCAGATACCAGCAGCATAGCGCGCGTTCCTTGCACGCGACGAAGGGGAGTTTAGCGGCGGCTCGCCGGACGCCACGGTCAACCTGTGCCGTCAGCTCCCGCGCAGCCAGCGATGGCCCAGCCTTTTCGGAGGGAAACCGGGAAGACCAGGCGTGAACCGTCGCGCTCCATCCGAATAGCGACATGCACAGCCGCGCGAAGATCATCAGCGCGGAACTCCCAACCGTACCGGTCCAGGCAAACGAGTGCAAGAGCCGCAGGGGCAGCCAGGCCAGAGCCTTCGCCAGCAGACGGCGGACCCGCCGGGCCGAGAGTGCCTTGCCGCCCCCGGCAATGAGGTCTCGGCGCCACAACTCGGCGAGCAGGGCTTGCAGGTCCGCCCGAATTCGCTCCTCGGCCGCGCCGTACTTGGCAGCAAGGCGCTGTACCACCTGCTCCGGATCGTCCGCGAGGCTATCCTCCAGCATCTCGCGCGCCATCGAGGACAGCACAAAGAAGCCGCCGTCCAGATCCAGCAGCCGCGCCGACCCGTCGTCCACGGGGACGAGCACAACATCGGGCGCCAGTTGGTAGGGAACGGACCCGGCCAAGGGGGCACAGGCCTCGGAACCGTCGACGGATCGGGTCTGGCGGAAGGTCGCCCCGGC
>VEPB01000218.1 GCA_012026715.1 Methylococcaceae bacterium
TCGGGCTGAAGCCCGAACTGCCGCCCGTCAAGGACCGGACATGTCCTTGACGAAGGCCTCCGCTTCCCCGATCGAAACGTCCATTTCCCGGATCAGCGAAGCGACGTTGGATTCGACTGACCGCACCTCGCCCTGCAGCGAGGCGATGGCCTGGGCGTTGAGGTTGTGCTTCAGGTACAGAACCTGGTCGCGGAACTTGTCCAGCACCGGCGCGATGCGGCTCTCGGCCTTCTTCATGGCGGCGATCATCTGGCCATAGCGGGTTTCCGTGGCCTTGAGCTTCTGTTCGCTGCTGCGGCGCAGGCCGGCGTCGGTGTATTGGCCCAACTCCGTACGCCATTCGCTGAACAGTGCCTCGCTGACGTCTTCGATGTCGGCGATGCGGGTGTGGACGTCGTTGGCCTTGGCCTGACTCCGGTCGAAATCCGCCTGCAGGGTGTCGTATTTGGCCTGGAGATCGCCGCCACCGCCGTGGGCGACCGCGTTGAAGCGCTCCAGCGCGGAACGGAATTGCTCCTTGGCTTCCTGCTGGCTGTCGCGGGCTTTTTCGACCCGGTGGACCATGATGTCGCGCTTGGCGAAGCCGACCTTTTCCATGGCGCCGTAGTAAGCGGTCGAACAACCGATGAAGGCGGTGCAGAAGATCAGGGCGAGGCCGAGGCGGAACATTGGCGGCGTGGATGCGGTCATGCGGTCTCCGGGGCGGGTCGGGTTGGCGTGGGGCAATGCTCTCACAGCTTGCGGGGCGCGGGGAACCGCCGGCGGGGCCGATCCGGGCCTCCTGCGGCGGCCGAAAGTTCGCGCCACTGTCCCGGCTCAAGGCCGTCCAGAGTCCATTCGCCGATGGCGTGGCGGATCAGCCGCAGGGTCGGATGGCCCACCGCGGCGGTCATGCGCCGCACCTGGCGGTTGCGGCCTTCCTTCAGGGTCAGCTCCAGCCACTGCGTGGGAATGCGGGCGCGGAACCGGATCGGCGGATCGCGTGGCCAGAGGCCGCGCGGTTCGTCGATCAAGCGGGCACCGGCAGGACGGGTCGGGCCGTCGTTCAGGACCAGGCCGCCGCGCAATCGGGCCAAGGCCTCCTGGTCCGGCACGCCTTCCACCTGTGCCCGGTAGACCTTGGCCATCTTGTGGCGCGGATCGGCGATGCGAGCCTGCAACTGGCCGTCGTCGGTCAAAAGCAGCAGCCCTTCACTGTCGAAATCGCGCCGGCCGGCCACGCGGATTTCGGGAACATCGATATAATCGGCCAGGGTGGGACGGCCCCGCTCCCGATCGGTGAACTGGGACAGGACACCGTAGGGCTTGTTGAACAGAATCAATCGGGCCATTCCGATACAATGCATGCTTTGACCATCCGCCAGCTTACATGAGCAAATCCGACCGGCCCCGATCTCCTTCCTCCCGCAGCGCCCACGGCAAGCCCTCGCGCGGTCCGAGCGACGGCAAGCCGGTGCGCAAGCCCGCGGGCGAAGCCGCCGGAAACCGGCGGGCGCCATCCCAGGAGGCGGGCGAACGCATGCCGTCGCGGCGTCCCCCGGCGCGCAAGCCGCTGCCCGTCGGCGGGTCTGACATTCCGCCGGCCGCCGCCGAGCTGGAGCTTTCCGAAAAGCTCCAGAAGATTGCCGGCCTGCAGGCGGTCACCGCCGTGTTCCGGCGCGATCCGGAGCGGGTCATGCGGCTCTACTACAGTGCGCACTTGAAGACCGCGGCGGGGCCGTTCTGCTCGCAGATGGCCAAGCTGCACCGGCCGTACCGGATGCTGGAAGAGGAGGAGATGGAGAAGGTGGCCGGCACCGTGCTCCACGGCGGGATCGTGGCGGCCGCGGTGCCCCGCAAGCTCGGCACCCTGACGGCGGCGGTCCTGTCCCAGTGGGCGGCGAGCCGCAAGCCCCTGGTGATCCTGGACGGCATCGGCAATCCCAACAACCTCGGCGCCATCGCCCGCACCATGGCGTTCTTCGGCCTGGAACACCTGCTGCTGACCGATCACCCGGACCAGGGTGCGTTGTCGGAATCGGCTTACCGGGTGGCGGAGGGCGGGCTGGAGCATCTGGAAGTGGCGCGGCTGCCCGATCCGGCCAAGTCGCTGGCCAAGTTCAAGACCCACTACCGGGTCATCGGCACGGTCCTGGACCCCAAGGCGGCCGGCATCGAGGCCTTGGCCAGCGATCACCGACCGGTCGCGCTGGTGCTCGGCAATGAGGAAAAAGGCCTGAGCAAGGCGACCCTGGCCGCTTGCGACGCGGTTATCAGCCTGCCGGCGCTCGGTGCCATGCAGTCCCTCAACGTGGCCGCGACGGCGGCGATTCTGATCCACCACCTGGCCACCGCGCCGGCGCGCTCCCGCAAGAACCAGCCGGTGGAATCCCGGGAACCGCGGCGCGGGCCACCATCATCCCGCCCTCCACGGCGCAAGCCAAGGGCCTGATCCGCCGGCTCATTCCGGCGCCAGAATTTCCTTCACATTGACCGCGATCGTCCGCGCCATTTCGTCCATGGGCAGATCGTTGGCGTCGGTGCCGAAGGGGTTTTCCACTTCTTCGGCGAGCAGTTCCAGGCTGCCCAGCACATACAGCATGAAGGTGCTGAACAGCGCCGTCCAATAGCCGAAGTCATGGACGAACATGAACGGCATGGTGACGATGTAGACGAAGATGAATTTCTTCAGGAACAGGCTGTAGGAATACGGGATGGGGGTCTTCTTGATGCGCTCGCAGGCGCCGCACACGTCGGTGAGGGTGGTCAGTTCAGGGTTGAGGTTGAGCTGATGTTCCAGGGCCAGGTCGCCTTGGCGGCGCAGGGCCTCGATCTCGCCGAACAGGCGGGCCGCCACCGCGTTGGGGGCGTGGCGGATCGGACCGGCAGTCGGGATGGCTTCGCGCAAATGGTCTTTCAGGGTGGCGGCGTAAAGGCTCAGGTCGGCAGCGATGCGTCGCCGCGCGAAATGGTCGGCGGGTAGCGCGGCGTTCAGCTTCAAGGCCAGATTGCGGGAGGCGTTGACCAGCGCGCCCCACAGCTTGCGGCCCTCCCACCAGCGTTCATAGGCGGTGTTGGTGCGGAACACCAGCAACAGCGAGATGACGAAGCCGAGCAGGGAATGGACCACGTTGGTGGCGCCCAGCCGGCCGGGCCACAGGCACCGGTCCCCGTAGGCGACGGCGGCCGAGAACAGCGCCACCGTCAGCATCGCGGCCAGCAGCCGGCGGAAGGTGTCACTCTTGTGAAACTTGAAGATCAGCCCCCACCAGGAGGTGGGGTCGTAGGAGATCATGCGTCAGCCCTCCGGAACCAGGAGGGGCAGTTTAGCAAGCCCCGGCACCGCGGAGCACGCCGCTGCCGTGCGGGTCAGAGGGGCATGGTTCCGGTCCAAATCATGAAGGCGCCCCACAGCGCCAGCAGCCAGTAGTTGATGCGTATCCGGCCGGTGCGCGCCGGCGCCAGCAGCAGCGCTGCGGTGGCGCAGAGCGGTGTGGCGATGATGTAGGACCACAGGATGGCGGCTTGCAACTGATCCAGCACTGGCGCTGGCGCGGCGGTCGGTGGCCGGCAATAGGTCGTGACCAGGCCTGCTGCCAAGATCGCAAGGCTGGCCGCGGTCAGCCCGAGATTGGCCGTGGTGGCCCAACGGCTGAGGCGCTCGTGCCCGTTCATGGACGGCTGGCCTCGGCGTCGAAGCTGCCGTCCGGGTTGGCTCGGACGTAATGTCCGAAATTCAGTCGGTACACCGGATTGTGCTTGCCGGTGCCTGCATAGACGGGAACTCCGAAGGTCCGCGCCAATTCGATCAGCAGCACGCGGTTCTGGCCGATGTTGCAGTGTTGCAAGTGAACGAAGCCGTTCGGCGCGAAGTTGCCGGCCAGCAACGCCAGCGTTGGCCGGAAATTGGGCAGGGTGGCGATAGAGATCCAGTCACTGCCGATCTGGAGTCCCTGGGGATTGCCGTGGTCGATGACGTTCAGCCGCGAGAGGCGGTTGTAGCTGATCTGTGGGGCCGCCGTTCCGGTCGGGGAACGCGTGTAAACCCGTAGCGCCTGCAAGACATGGTTGACCATAGAGGCGACGTCCTGCATGTAAATCTCGCCGATGCGGGTGGCCGAAGCGGCCCAGCCCACGATATCGGAATCATCGATGACGGTGATTTCAACGTCCACGGATTGTCCTCCATTGATAAAGGTAATAGTCCAAGCGAACCGAGCGGAGGCCGTGTATCCTCCGCCGGTTCTGCATGAGTAGAAAATTCGCGCTGGATTGGGGCGGCATCGCGCCCGCGGGTGTCGCACGGATTCTCCCTTTAGCCAAAGATGCCCTTGGGATCGGGGTGCGGGTTCCATGCAGATCAAAAAAACCGACATTCGTCCGCGCGTTCGGGCCGACGCCGGGTTGTCCGGTTGCTCTGGGCAGCCGCAGTTTATCTATGTTATAAAGCCGCCGGCCGCGTCAATACCTTGGATGTCGCTGAGGTTGCCGGTACGCGGATTTTCTTAGCATCCTGACAGACCAATGGTTTCCGAGCATGGCAGAAGAACAGTTCGATAAGCGCGTTTCGGTGATGAAGGCGACCCTGCTGGCCGCCGCCTTGGCGGGTGCCGGGCTGCTGACCGGTTGCGGCGGTGATTCCGGCGGCGGTTCCGATTCTCCCAAGATCGAGGCCAAGATCAGCGGCCTGGTGAACGACAATGCCGGGGCGGTGAGCCACGGCAAGATCGAGGTCGCCGACAAGAGCGGCGCCGTGGTTTACAAGGGCGAGTTTCACGACGGCCGCTACCAGGTGAAGGTGCCCGCCAGCGCCGGCTATCCCATCGTGATCACCGCGTTTCCGCCGGAAGATGCGGCGGTCAATACGCCGGTCAAGGCGGTCGTCACCAGTTCCATCGCCGACCGCATCGACGTTTCTCCGGTCAGCACCAGCGTGGTGGAAGGCGCCATCGCCCTGGGCGGCCTCACCGCCCAGAACATCGCGCGCGCCTCCGGCGGCGCCATCGGCATGCGCCAGTCGCAGGGCGGCAGTGCAGCCACCGGCGGCGGCGGCGCCGGTCCCGGCAACAGCGGTGGCGGTGCCGGGCGCGGCGGTCATGGCGGCCATAACATGGAAGACATGAAGCGCAGCGGCGACACTACCACCGAAACCCAGCCCAAGTAAGTTCGACCGGGAATTGAATGGGGTTTAGGAAAAGCCCGTTGACGCCAGCGCGTCAACGGGCTTTTTGATTTTTCGGGTTTGGGCGAAGTGCCGTAGCCGCCGGCTCGGCCGGCGCGCTATTGGGGGCTACGCGCTCAGTTGGCGCGATGTCTTGGGGTTGCGAAACACCAGTGGCTTGGGCGCGCTCATGTCGGTAGCGGCCTTGGCCACCGCCTCGTAGACCCTCGCGTGTTGGGGCGACAGGCTGCACACCGGATCGGTGGCGTTCATGTCGCCGGTGAGCAGGAAGGCCTGGCAGCGGCAGCCGCCGTAGTCCTTGGACTTCTCCGGGCAGGAACGGCAGGGCTCCTGCATCCATTCGTAGCCGCGAAAGCGGTTGAAGGCA
>VEPB01000109.1 GCA_012026715.1 Methylococcaceae bacterium
CGGCGAAGGCCGTTGGCATCGCCGCCAGCGGTCAGTGGGTGGGTCGCACCGACCGCTGCCATATCGCCGTGGCAGTTCTGGCAGGTGACGGTGGCGGTCATGGCCCCGCGCAGGCATTCGGTACTGCGGCCGGGATGGCACTCGTAGCAGGCCTGCTCCTCGGGTTTCACCACCGGTTGTCCGGGCAGATTGGCCTGGTCCTTGGCGGACTGCATCTTGTCGGCATGGTTGGCGTGCAGGGCGGCCGACAGGGTGGGGAATTGCTTTTGGATTTCGCTGGGTCCGGCCCCTGCCAGATCCAGTGCCGGCGAATAATGGCAGGACGCGCACAGGACCGGCTGGTGATGCTCCAGGTCGGTGCCCTTTTTGGCGTCGTGCAGCTTGAGAATGTTGAGCCGGGTTGCGTTTTGCGGATCAGCGGGATCGTCGGCCCAGGCGATGGCGGGATCGACCGCCGCGGGGGCTCCCTTGGCATGGCAGGTGCTGCAGGTGGTTTCCTCGGAAACCGGAAGCACCGCGTCGACAAAGCCCAGGGCGGTGCCGCTGGCTGAGTCGTATGCGGTAACCCGCATCAGCGGGTAGCGGTTTTTCCGGCCGGCGGCGTCGACCGGCAGAATGGGAATGCCCTCGGCGGAAAACAGGTTCAGTGTCGGGTTCCAACTGAACACGGGGGGCGCATCGGCCGGCGCATCGGCCGGCATGTAGAGGCCCTTGAGCCCTTGGCCGGGGGCCCGTTGCATGCCGTAGGCCTGCGCGACGTGATCCCAGAAATCGCTCTTGCCAAGGCTGGTGGAATTGATCGAGCCGGTCGCGTCGGCGATGGGCGAGTAGCGCAGTTCCACCTGACCGTCTCCGAGCAGTTTGGGCTTGCCGTCGCGGCCCTGGGCGACCACCTGGGCGTTGACGACGTTGTAGGGAGGCAGAATGGAAAAAACCTTGAAGGACTCGTCGACGCAATGCATGCCCAGGTCGTTGTTGGCGAGGACCTTGACGTTCAGGAGTCCGGAGACCGGTTTGGCGTAGGCAAACACCTTGGGCTTGCTGGTGCCGTAGCGGCGGCTTTTCACTCGCAGCTTCACCGATCCCTTGCCTTTCGGGGCCGTGACTTCGATTCGCTCGTCGGTCCAGCTGACGATCTTCCCTTTGCGGGCCCCGAACGCCACCTGGCCGCGGCTGCCGAAATGGCTGCCGCCAATAGTGACCAGCACCCCCACCGCACCACCTTCCGGGGACAGGCTTTCGATCACAGGTCGCGATTTTTCTGCAGCCGCCCCGGACGGCCAGAAGCAGAGGCTTGCGAGAAGGGAAACCGACAGAACCAGAAAATGACGAAGTTTCATGTTTACCCCCTGCGATCCGGGTTATGGCATCGGGCCGAAAGCCCGGCCGCCCTAACTGGGATTTCAAGCAAAATCGTCGCCAATGGCGTTGGGCACCATTATGACGGGGCGACGGAAAATCACAGCTGGCAGGAAACTGCTGATTTTGTAGTTCGCCGGGACGACGCGGTTTCCGCGGGCGGGCGTGAAAGCCACGATGAACGCAGGCGGCGCTGTCAGAATGGCCTACGAACTTTGCAGGACTGCAGAAATGGTCTGCAAAATTTGCAGGGGATCGGGAAAAAGCCCCGAGGTTTTCGCGGAGGGCAGCTCAATCCGCCGGTCGTGGGCCGCAGCGCAAGGGTCGATGCTGTTGCGCTGCCTTCCCGTTGCCGTGGCGTGAGCCCGTGCCGAGCCGTTCGGTACCCGTTGTCATCTATGCTTCACGGGGTGGAACCTGCGATTCCCGATTTCCCTATGAACACGACAGAAACGTTGCAGGAGGCGCTTCCACGGTCATCGGAGAGGCTACCGCCACCCTTGATTGCGGCACACTCGCTCGCGGTCGAGCCGGACCAGGCGGTCGAAGAACTGCAGGCGGCCCTCGCCGGCCCAGAACTGGCGCTTGTGCTGTTCTACTGCAGCAGCCGGTTCGATCTCGATCGGCTTGCCGCTGCTCTCCGCAGCCGATTTGCGGGTACGCCGGTCATGGGCTGCACCACCGCGGGCGAAATCGGTCCGGCCGGTTATCGGGATGGTTCCCTGGTTGGCATCGGCTTGCCGGCGTCTTACTTTTCGGTCGCGAACGCCCACATCGACGACCTCGACGGCTTCGACGAAGCGCGCGCGCGGGCGCTCGCCGGCGAACTGACGGGGCGGGTCGGCGGGACGGCCGAGCATAGTTTCTCCCTGCTCCTCATCGACGGTCTGAGCGGACGCGAGGAGCGCGTGGCCAGACATTGCCAGCGCGGACTCGGCAACGTGCCCCTGGTCGGGGGCTCGGCCGGCGATGATCTGCGGTTTACGGCCACCCGGGTCTTTCAGGGTAGCGAATTCCGCAGCGGCGCCCTTTGGATGGTCATTCGCACGCCACTGCCGTTCAAGGTGTTCCGTTCCACTCACTTTGTCGGATTCAGTGAACCTCTGGTAGTGACCGAAGCCGACGCGGAACGGCGCATTGTGCGGGAAGTCAACGGCTATCCCGCGGCCGTCGAGTATGCCCGGGTGGTCGGAGCCGAGGTGGGACGGCTGCATCCGGTGCTGTTCGCCCAAGCGCCGCTGACGGTTCGCATCGGCGGCACCGACTACGTGCGCTCCATCCGCTGTGCCAATGCCGACCAGAGCCTCAGCCTGTACTGCGCCATCGAACGGGGGGTGGTGTTGCGGGTGGCGAAGGCGCTGGACCTGATCGGCGCGCGCCGGATCCTGTTCGATGACTTGCGCCGGCAGGTGGGCGAGTCGCTGTGGACTCTGGGGTTCGATTGCATCCAATGTCGCCTGGAAGCCGAGAACCTGGACGGCAAGGCCGCCATCCAGCGGCTGTTCGCGGACAACCGGGTGATCGGATTCAGCAGCTACGGCGAACAGTTTGTCGGGACCCACGTGAATCAGACCTTCACCGGCGTCGCCATTGGCGAGCGCTGCCGCCCATGAGCGGTGCCGGGCCGATGTCGGCGCCGTTGGAATCCGAACTGGAGCGGCTCAAGAAGATCAACGCGGCGCTGATCGAACGCGCCGAATCCAGTGAAGCGGCCCAGGCGACCGATTTCGGAATTTTCCAGGCCACGGTGCTGCTGGAAGATCAGGTCCGCAGCCGCACCGAAGCCTTGGATCAGGCCTTGCGGCAACTGGAAGAAGCCAACCGGGCGCTGCGGGAATCGCGAGCCGAATTGCGCGCCATCTTCGACCTGATGCCCAATCCGGTGGCGATCTCGCTGCCCGCCGATGGCACCCTCATCGGCGTTAGCCGCAGCTTTTCGGAGTTTTTCGGCCTCGATCCGGACGCCATGATCGGGCGACGAACCAGCCCATCCGATCTTGGCCTGTGGTCCTCCGACGAGGAGCGGGAGTGCTTCCTGGCCCGGGTGGAAGCGGACCGGCAGGGCCGCACGGTCGATTTTCCGTTGGAATACCGCCGGCCCGACGGGAGCATCGTCAACCTCGTCATCTCCGGCCGCATACTGGAAACAGAGGGCCGCAGGCTGCTGCTGACGGAGTATCACGATGTCACCGAGGCGACCCGCAGCGCCCGTTATCTCCGGAATCTGGCCGAGCACGATGTGTTGACGGGATTGCCCAACCGGTTGCTGCTGCTCGACCGCCTGCAGCAAGCCATGGCGACGGCCCGGCGTGGCGGTTTGCAATTGGCAGTCTGCTATCTCGATCTCGATGGATTCAAGACGGTGAACGATCGATTCGGGCACCAAGCCGGTGATTTCGTTCTCATCGAAACCGCGCATCGCCTGCTGGGCGTGGTCCGTGCCTCCGATACGGTCGCCCGAATGGGGGGCGACGAATTCGCCATGCTGTTGCCTGGCATTACTGCGCGCATCGAGTGCGAGGTGATCCTGCAGCGAGCCCTCCGGGAAATCGCACAACCTTACACGGGCGCCGGTTTCGACGTCTCCGTCGGCGTTTCGGCGGGATACACCTTGTATCCCGATGACGACTCGGGACCTGAATCGTTGCTCGAACATGCCGACCAGGCCCTCTATCTCGCCAAGCAGGCCGGCAAGAACCGCTATGCCTGGTTTGGCGCGCGCTGATGGCTGCCGGGTGAATGGGGTGCTCGCCGACGGCCGGGATGCCGAGCCCTCCGGGTGCAGTCAATACCATTAAGTTAAGGGTCGCCGGCTCACCCCGGCAGGGAATGCCGGGGTCCAGTGTCCAGGGATGGGCAAGGCCTAACACGTCCCTGTGCCCTGGATTCCGGCAATCGATGCTGGAATGACGGCTTAACTTAGTGGCATGGCGGGTGCGGCTGGGTGATTTCCGGCAGCAACGCTTGAAATTTCCTCCAATCGGAGAAAAATCCCGATTTGCCGGCCGGATGTCCACATAACCCCTTACCCACGAGGCGCACGAATGACTCGCTATGTCTCCCAGAAGCCGTCCGATTTTTATCGCTATCTCATCGAGCCGGGCCTGCCGATTCCGAGCGCCGGTTCGGTGCCGCTGGCCCAATATGTCTGCGCGGTCGAGGCCTACGGCGGCAGCAAGAATGCCGAAGGCGTGATCGGGGCGGTCAATCGGAGCATTCCCCTCGACAGCGGCCGGGGAAACCTGGCCAACGGCAGTCTGGCTCCCGATAACAAAATCAGTCACCTGACCCGGAGTATCGGCCGGATGACCACCGGCCAGGGATATCCGTCCGACTTTATCCTGGTCATGGAACACATCGCCCAGAACCTGGAAGACGTGAAACGGCTGGTGGTGCAGCCCTGGCGTTCGGAAGTGGGTCCGCGTGGCGCTCGGGTGAGCGTTCCCGACGGTGCCCCTCGGCCAATATCGGAAATCTTCGGCTACAAGGGGCCGATGGCCGTGCACTACCTCAATGCGATGGTTGAGAAGAAAGTGTTCGGCCTGGACTGCATTGGTTTCGTATCGCAGTACCTGGTCTATTCCGGCGTATGGCAAGCTTACAAGACCTACTACCCGCAGAATTACACCCAGGAGTTCCGCCCGATCCGGTCGTTGAGCCAGATTCGTGCCTTGGCGGTGCTGATCTGGAGCAACGTCCACATCGCCATCATCGACACCGTGAAGAGTTTCGACCCGGATCCGGAGCATCCCCGCACCGTCACGGTCGACATCTGCCAAAGTTCCGCCGGCGGGCCGCAACTGAACCGGGACGTGGTCATCGAACTGGCGCCGGGCGACACCTACAACGGCAATCAGTTGTTCCGCTTCCGCAACCGCGACCGGCTTCCGGTGAATTCCCCGGTCTACATCGGCGTGATGCCCGACCTGTACTGGCAGGCCGATCAGGATGTGATGTCTGGGGCATTGATCGAGCTCTGATCTCCGACGGGAACCGTCGTATGAATCCCCTTCGGGTGAGGGTTGAGTTACACGGGCTGGGCGAGTTCTGAATGGATTCGTGGCGCCGGTGGCGGTTGCCGTCACGCTCCCTGCGAGGTGGCGACGGCTTTGGAGAACACCCGAAGGACCACCACCCCCGCAACGATCAGCAGCAAGCCCACAATCGCCGGGAGATCCAGGGATTGGCCGAGGAACAGCCAGGCGGCCACTACGATCAGGGCGATGCCGGTGCCGGACCAGATCGCGTAGACCACGCCCACCGGAAGGGTCTTGAGGACCAAGGACAGCAGCGTGAGAGAGGTGCCGTAGCCGGCGACGACGATGATCGACGGCCACAGCCGGGTGAATCCGTCGCAAACCTTGAGCGCGGAAGTCGCGGCCACTTCGCTGATGATTGCTACCGCCAGCATGATCCAGGGTTGCATCTTCGCTTTCGTGTCAAGCTGCAGAAATCCTCGGGGATTCCGGGTGGTTGGGACTGCGAGGCTGAAATTACATCACGGATTTCAGCGATTCGGTAGCCATGGGAGCAGATTGTTTGCGGGAGGTTGGGGTGAATTGAGCCGCTTAGAGCTTTTGTCACGCCATGTTGCGGTATTCGAGCCAGGATAGCCGGTGACCGCCGATGGGTGGTTGCCCCTTTCGGCGGAATCCGTTCCACCCAGCCGAGCCTCAGCACGTAGGTTAATGGGGTAACGGCCCCATCGCTAACCCAACGAAATTCGTGGGGCGTTGGGCTATGGAGCAAAAGAGGCGCGCCTAACCCAACCTACGGTGTTCGATAGAAGCGCTACAGCCCCTCCGCCCCCGCCCGTGCCCGTTCGTCCGCTGCATCCTTAACCCTATGCATGTTCCTTCTCCATCAATTCTGGAGTGGACTGCATGGACAAGGGATAGGGTCGCAGCCCTAATTTGACGGTAAGGGCTCAGGGCACCTGGTCACCGAGGCAGATTCCGATCAGTCGGGCGCTATGGACCCAGGGGTGATCGACCGGGACATATTTGAGCCGGCCGACCACGTCGTCCAGGGGCACCGGCCTGATTTCATCGCCGTGGGCGGCGACCAGCACGCCGTAGCGCTCCTTTTCGATCAGGGCGGCGCAGGCGGTTCCGAAACGTGTCGCCAGCACCCGGTCGGCGGGGGAGGGAGTGCCGCCACGCTGGACGTAACCCAAGATGCTGACGCGCGATTCCAGTCCGGTCTTTTCCTCCAACTGCTGGGCCAACATCAGGGTGTGGCCGGCGCTGGCGGCGTCCATGTCCGACGGTTCGGGCCTGCTTTTTTTGGAGGGTGATTTCTTTTTGTCATTGGCCGCAGATTCGTCGGCGTTGCGGCGTTCTCGCGCGGTTTCTCTGGAGACGGCGCCCTCGGCCACCGCCACGATGCTGAAACGCTTGCCGCACCGCACCCGTTTCCGAATGGCTTCGGCCACGATGTCGACGTCGTAGGGGATTTCCGGGATCAGCACCACGTCGGCGCCGCCGCCGATGCCGGCCCCGAGCGCCAGCCAGCCGACCTTGTGGCCCATGGTTTCCACCACGATGATGCGGTGGTGGCTGTGGGCGGTGCTGTGCAGCCGGTCGATGGCCTCCGTGGCGATGCTCAGGGCGGTGTCGTAGCCGAACGAGATGTCGGTGCCGACGATGTCGTTGTCGATGGTCTTGGGCAGGTTGATGACGTTGATGCCCTTCTGGGCCAGCCGGTAGGCGTTCTTGGCGGTGCCGGCACCGCCCAGGCAGACCAGGGCGTCGAGGTGGTGCTGGCGGTAGATCTCCACCATTGCATCGGTCATGTCCAGCACCTTGCCGCCCACCGGCATCTTGTGGGGCTTGTCGCGGCTGGTGCCGAGGATGGTGCCGCCGATGGTGAGGATGCCGGACAGGGCCGCGCCGTCCAGTTTGACGGTGCGATTCTCCATCAGGCCGCGGAAGCCGTTCTGGAACCCGATCAGATTCCAGCCATAGTGGTCGACCGCAGTCTTGCCCACCGCCCGAATGGCGGCGTTGAGGCCGGGGCAGTCGCCCCCCGAGGTGAGGATGCCGATGGATTTGGTCATTGTTCTGCTCCGAGGACGCTGAAGTGGCGGTTCGCGCCAGCCTGATTAGTCTCGCCGACGGAAGCAGAGAAATCCAGGTCAGCGCTTTCCTATGGGCTGGCGGGTCCACCGGATTCGCCTTCGGAGCACCGCTGTGCCTCCGGCGCTCGGCCAAGGAGACGGCTTGCCGGCAGGCTGAAACCGATGACAGCGCCTTCGCCGGGACGCCCGTCGGCCCAGATCCGGCCACCGTGGCGTTCGACGATGCGTTTGACGATCGCCAGGCCGATACCGGTGCCTTCGAATTCCTCGATGCCGTGGAGCCGCTGAAATACCGCGAACATTTTGTGTGCGTAGCTGGGATCGAAACCGACGCCGTTGTCGCGGACGCAAAAGCTCGGTTCGCCTTCCTTCACGGTTCCGCTGATCTCGATTCGGGCCTGATCGCGGGTACGGCTGAATTTGATGGCATTATCGATCAGGTTGGCCCAGACTTGGCGCAGCATGGCCGGATCGCCCCGGACGCCGGGCAAATCGCCGAGTTTGAAATCGACTGCGCGGCCACCGCGAGCCGCGTTCAGATCATGCCAGACCGTCTCGGCCAGCCGATTCATGTCGACTTCGACATCGCGCAGTTGGATGCGGCTGGACCGGGAGAACGCCAGGATGTCGTCCAGCAGCTGGGACATTCTGGCGGCGTTGCTGCGCACGACCGTGATCAGCCGGCGTCCCTCGCCGTCGATGCCATCCAGGTATTTTCTCTCGAACTGTCCGGAGAAACCGTCGATGGCCCGAAGCGGGGTTCGCAGGTCGTGGGACACCGAGTACAGGAAGTCTTCCAGCTCTCGGTTGGTGACTTCCAGCGCCTCGGTGCGTTCCGCCACCAACTCTTCGAGATGCTCGCGGTGCTTCAGTAGCTCCTCCTCGGCGCGCTTGCGTTCGGTGATGTCGCGATCGATGCCGCGGTAGCCCTTGAACTGGCCGCCGTCATCGAATACCGGTACGCCACTGGTTTCAAGCACCACCGGATGGCCATCGCGGTGCAGATTGATATTCTCCAGGTTGTGTATGGGCAGCCGGTTCGCGAACAACTGGTCGACCAGGGGGCGTAGTCGCCGCGCCTCGGACTCCGCCATGAATTCCAGGCAAGACTTGCCCATCACTTCTTCCGGACGATAGCCCAGAATATCCAGGACCTTGGGGCTGGAATAGAGATAACAGCCCTGTTGATCGACTTCCCAGATCCAGTCGCTGGTCGACTCGATCAGTGCGCGGTATTTCTCTTCGCTGGCGCGCAACAGTTCCTCGCCGCGAAGTTTTTCCTGCTGGGCCCGCAGCAGCCGGATCCCTTGGGCGAGGTTGGCCGCCAGCTCGCACAGCAGTTCGCATTCCTCGGGTTCGAAGGCGTTGACCTGGTCGGCATACACGGTCAGTACGCCGAGGCAAAGTCCGTCAGTTCCCAGGGGGAAGGCGGCGCTACTCAGGTAGCCCCGTTTCAGCGCCTGCTCGCGCCAGGGGGCGAACGACGGGTTGTTGAGCGAGTCGGCATTGACGACCGGTTGGCCGGTTCGGATCGCCAGGCCGGCGGGGCCGCAGCCGTGTTCGCCATCGGCCCAGGTGATCCGGGCGGTTGCCAGATAGCCGTTCTCGAATCCCGACTGGGCGACCGGCCGCACGGTCTTTTCCGGGTCGGTCTCGGCCAGGCCAATCCATACGAGGCGGTAGCCGCAGACCTGCTTGACGATGTCACAGGCTTCCTGCAACAGTTGATCCTCGCTGGATGCGATGGCCACCAGCCGGTTGCAGGAACTCAGGGCTCGGTAGGCCCGATTGGATTTTTCCAGAGCGGCGGTGTGTTGGTGGATTTGCTCTTCCAGCCGGGTTTGCAGCCGCCGCAGCGCCAGATGAGTTCTGACCCGCGCCAGCAGCTCCTCACGCTGAAACGGTTTGGAGATGAAATCGACTGCGCCGAGCGCAAAGCCCGCCACCCGTTCTTCCACCTGATCGGCGGCGCTGATGAAGATGACCGGAATCTCCCGGGTCTTCGAGTCCGCCTTGAGCCGCCGGCAGACCTCGAAACCATCCATGACCGGCATCCGCAGGTCCAGCAGGATCAGCTCAGGCGGGTTGAGCTCCAGCGACCGCAAGGCCAGTTCGCCGCCATCCGCGGTCAGCACGCGGTAGCCCTCCGCCGCCAGGGCGTCGCGCATCAGGCGCAGTGACGAGGGGGTGTCGTCGACGATCAGAATGCAGCCCTTGCGGCTGGCCGGGTCATCCATTCGGTGGTGCCATAGAGTTCTGGGCAATGCGGAGAATCCGGGTGTACTCCAGGTTGTCCGCATGGCGTCTGAGGCTGTGCGCAAGCCTCGGGTCGATTTCGGCGATGCGTTGAATTGCGGCGCCGATCCTGTGCTCATCGAGGGAACTGACCGCCTCGATCAGTTCACGACGCAGCGGCTCCGAGAGTTTGGCCGATTGCCCCGCCGAACCGGGGGTAGCCGGGGTATCGGCATCCTTGTAAACATACCGGACCCCCAGGTATTTGGCCATGCACTGAAAGATTTCCTCGGGTCGGAACGGTTTGCGGACCAAGTCGTTCAAGCCGCATTGCAGCATTTCATCCCGCTGTTCCGTGAATACCGAGGCGGTCAGGGCGACGATGGCGATCCGGTCGCCGCCGGGCAACGCCCTGATGCGCCGGGTTGCCTCCAGCCCGTCGAGCACCGGCATGCGCCGATCCATCCAGATGAAGTGGGGCGACCAGTCGCGGAATGCCTCCACGCCTTCGAGGCCGTTGACGGCGACCTTGACCCGGAAGCCGGCCCGCTCCAGCAGTTGCTTTAGCAACAGCGCGTTTTCCGGCCGGTCTTCGACAATCAGGATGCGGTATTCCGGTTGCCCCGGCTCGAGACCCTGCACCGTGCCGGGCTCGGGCGGGACCGCGGCGGCGAACTCTTCCACGGCGGGTTGGGCCGGCAGTTCAATCCGGAATGTCGATCCGCGGCCGGTGGCGCTTTCCACGGTCAAGGTGCCGCCCATCAACTGGACGAATTGGCGCGATATCGCCAGTCCCAGCCCCGTGCCTTGATGGCCGCCGGCTTTGCCGACCTGGATGAAGGCATCGAAGATGCTCGACCGGTCCTCCGCGGCGATGCCGATCCCCGTGTCGGTGACTTCGATGACCAGCCGCAACGGAGCCTGCTTGGGGTCGATCCGGCAGCGCAGCGTGACACTGCCCTGCTCGGTGAACTTGATGGCGTTGCCCACCAGATTGGTCAGTACTTGGCGTAGCTTGGCGACGTCGCCGAGGATCTGCCGCGGCAGCGGCGGCATAGGGGCTAGCTGTAGCCGTAGGCCCTTGGCCTCGGCCCGGCCTCGCATGAGGTCGCAGACGTCGTGCAGCAGGGCGGTGACGTCGAACGGCGCCAGATTCAGCTGGATGTGGCCCGCTTCGATCTTCGCCACGTCCAGCACATCGTCGACGAGGCTCAACAGGTGCGCGCCGCTGCGATTGATGATGCTCAGGCTGGCCTGTTGGGACTGCGGGGTATCGGGGTCGTCCTGCATGAGTTCGGAAAAGCCCAGGATGGCGTTTAACGGGGTCCGCAGTTCATGGCTCATGTTGGCCAGGAACAGGCTTTTGGCGCGGTTGGCGGCTTCCGCCTTGGCCATTGCTTCCGCCAACTCGGCGGTGCGCTCCCGCACCCTCTCCTCCAGATGGTCTCGGTAGCGGATGATTTCAGCCTCCGCCCGTTTGCGTTCGGTGATGTCACGGCCGATGGAGACCACGCCCCGCACCTTGCCGCGCTCGTCGCGCTCCGGTAACAACCGGAGCAGCCGGTGGCCCGGCTGGGCATCGTTTGTCGCCCAGGGCATCTCGAAGTCGAGAATTCGGCCGGAGTCCAGTACCTCTCGCAGCTTGGCCTGGTAGGCGCCGATCTCGCGGGAGTCGGGAAAGGCCTGAGTGGGCGTGTGGCCGAGGATGATTCCTCCCGAGCCGGAGCTCCGTGCGGCACAGGGGTTCAGATAGACCGCCCGGCATTGGTCGTCGTAGCGGACGATTTCGTCGGGCCAGCCCTCCACCAGTCCACGGAATCGTCTTTCGCTTTCGCGCAACGCAGACTGCGCCTCCAGCAACTGGTCGCGCTCCCGCAGCAACAGGCCTTGGCGGATGGTGGCCAGGACGATGACGGTGAACGATCCGGCCAGGGTCGCTGTCCGGACGATGGAGGGCAGGGCCGGATGGGTGACGGTCGCGATCACCGCCCCACTGGCGACGATCACACTCAGTAGCGGAAATAGTCGCAGCAGGCCTTCGCAGTATCGGTCCCGCGCCGGGTCGGAACTGTGCTCCAGGCGCCAGTGGGCGATGCCCAGGCCGGCGGCCAGCACGGCGACGGAAAAGGAGACGTTGAGCTCGTCACCGTCCAGGGTGACGCCGTCCAGGGCCATCAGGTTCCAGCGCATCCAGCTCCAGGCCGTGACCGCCACCGCCGGCAGGAAGAGCCACAGGCTCGGGGTGCTCTGCAACCGGAGAGCGGGGATCATGACCAGACCGATGCAGGTCGCCATGAGCAGCGAAACCGGGTAGGCGACCAGCACCGTCAGCGCCAGCAGCTCCAGCTCGCCTCGCTTGGGGAGATAGAGCGCAAGCACCAGGGTGAGGGACGCCACCGACAGGGACAAGGCATCCAGTTGGATGGCGGTGCGCTCCTGAGGTGGTGAGCCGTGGCGGACGATTTGAATCAGGCCGATGCAGAAGCCCGGGCCGAGCCACAAATAGAAGAGGTCGGAAGGGGAGGGAAAAGCGGTGTAGACCAGCACGGTCTGGATGTCCCAAGCGATCTGTCCGAGCGCGTAGCCGGTGAGCCCCGCGGCGAACCAGATCAGGCCGGCGGCAGTGCCCGTCCCTTTGTAGCGGTACCAGCCCAGCCAGCCGAGGATCGCGGCCGCTGTGGTACCAGCGGTCCAGTGCAGGTTGTCGAAGAACTTGATCCAGCCAGGTTCCTCCGCAAGCTGAATGCCGACCATGCCTCCTGCGATTCCGGCAGTTCCGGCGAGTATGCTCAGACCTTCCACGGTGTGGAAGCGACGATGTGGCAGGCGCGTCACGGACGGTATCCCTCTCCTTAAATTGGCCGATGCCGATCCGGCCTGCAGTTCGCGGGGCAGCAGCAGGTGCTGGCCCGCTATCCAATACTATCGGTACATCCTATGGGGTTTTCAAGCTGATGGCGATCAAGGCCGATTGCGGAACTCCGGCCGTCACGGATTGCGACTTCGTCGTCGGCGCTGTGATCTTTCGCACACAGATCAATCGTTGAAGGAATCTCCTTGAAGGAATCGCGCGAGGATGTAAAATTAATAACGTATTCCCTGCAGCGTTCGAGGCGTTCTGGGTTTTTTCTTGAGCCTAATTCATAACCCCGGGAGCCTTTGAGACAGCGATGTGAGCATGTCCGCGCCCTGCGCGGAAAGCCTGATTCGCAACTCGCAGTTCCCACCTGAACCATCGGTTCAAGGGCGAAAGTTCGCTACGGCGCAGGCGGGGAATACCTCCCTTCAGGTGGCCACCCGCGTCTCGGGATGGCCCACAACCCCCGTGCTCATCAGGCCCGTATCGGAAGTCGGTTCGGGGCGCAATCAAACGCTGAATTCGGTTCGGGCAGCCGAATGGTCTTGCGAGGTTCCGAATCCTGGCGAAAGCCTGTGTATCGCAACGACCGCGATAGCAAGGCGACTGGCGAAGATGTCCTGCCCTGCTAGCCAGGATGATAGAAGCGGTAGCCATTTCTTCCCTGTTCCTTGGCCGCGTACATCGCCAGATCTGCCTTTTTCATGAGTTCCGTTGCATCGTCGGTGCCGTCGACGGGATAGATGGCGATACCGATACTGGCCGTGATGTTCATGGTATGGGGATGGACGACAACGGGTTCGCTCAAGGCTTGGATCATCTTGGCGGCGACGACTGCAGCATCCTGAGGGTGGGCGATTTCCGCCAAGACGACGACGAACTCGTCGCCGCCCTGTCGGGAAACGGTGTCGCCGCTACGCACGCAGACCGTTAGCCGGCCGGCGACGATC
>VEPB01000493.1 GCA_012026715.1 Methylococcaceae bacterium
GGGTACTGTTCGGGCAGGCCGATCTGGGCGCAGCGGCGGTTGGCGATGAATTCCAGGTATTCCTTGAACATGGGGGCGTTGAGGCCGAGGATGCCGCGCGGCATGGTGTCGTAGGCATACTGGGTTTCGATCTCCACCGCCTCCCGGATCATCTGGATCATTTCCTGTTTGAATCCGTCGTTCCACAGGTGCGGGTTTTCCAGCTTGATCTGGTTGATGACGTCAATGCCGAAGTTCATGTGCATGGATTCGTCGCGCATGATGTATTGGAACTGCTCGGCGGTGCCGGTCATCTTGTTGCGGCGGCCCATGGAGAGGATCTGGGTGAAGCCGACGTAGAAGAAGATGCCCTCGAAGATCACATAGAAGGCAATCAGTTCGCGCAGCAGCTTCTGGTCGTTCTCCTGGGTGCCGGTGTGGAAGTGCGGGTCGGAGAGATACTGGGTGAAGGGCAGGGCCCATTCGGCCTTGCGGGCCACCGAGGGCAGTTCCCGGTACATGTTGAACACCTCGCCCTCGTCCATGGCGAGGGACTCCACCACGTACTGGTAGGCATGGGTGTGCAGTGCTTCCTCGAAAGCCTGCCGCAGCAGGTACTGGCGGCATTCCGGGTTGGTGATGTGGCGGTAGACGGCCAGCACCAGGTTGTTGGCCACCAGCGAATCCGCGGTGGAGAAAAAGCCCAGGTTGCGCTTGATGATGGTGCGCTCGTCCTCGGTCAGCCCATCCGCGCTCTTCCACAGGGCGATGTCGGCGTTCATGTTGATTTCCTGGGGCATCCAGTGGTTGGCGCAAGCGTCCAGGTATTTCTGCCAGGCCCACTGATATTTGAACGGCACCAACTGGTTGAGGTCGGCGCGGCAGTTGATGATTTTCTTGTCGTCCACCTGGATGCGGCGGGCGCCCATCTCGATGTTTTCCAAACCGGTGGCGCCGCCTGCCACCAGCGGCTGGCCGATGGCGGTATCGGTTTTTTGAACCGGACGCTCGGTGCGATTGGGGGCGGCGGCAGCTGCCACGATGGCTGCGGCGACCGGCGCGCTGTCGATTGGCGCCGTCTCCAGTAGCGGTTGAGCGGTGGTGCCGGTACCGGTCAGACCGGTCAGTGGATCGTCCCAGTTGAGCATGCGGAGGGTCCTCTCTTTGGTTGGGGAAAATACGGTTCTGAAGGGAAGGTCGTCGGAGATTATGGAGCCGGCGGCGAAGCGGGCTCGGCGCCGTCCGGCGGAGGCGCGGCGGGCGTTGGTTCCGTCTCGGCTGGGCGTGGCTCGAGCGCTTTCATGATTCGCCCCGTATCCTCGGCCGCCGCCGCCGAGATTGCGGAGTCCGCAATCATGGCCTGAACCCCCCGTGCCGATGGCCACTGCGCAGACCGGGCATACTCGCCGACAACCACTGCCAGCGCCAGATCGCGCATATGTGGCTCGCTGACGCGTTGGGCCGCGGATGCGGCATTGTTCAGGCTCGGGACGGTTTCGACCAGGTCGGCCCAAAACTGATAACGGCCGACGTCTGCCATCGCCAACGCCTGGTCGGCAGGGTGGCCGATGTTGTTGAGCAACTCGGTCGCGTGGTTGAACAGATTGCGGGCAAAAGCGTCCTGTTGCGCGTCCACTTTCAGCGACCACGCAACGGCCGCTTCGGCACGCGCCTGATAGACCGGTTGAGTCAGATGTCCGATGACGGTGATGGCCGCGTAGGGGCGTCCCTGGGCAACCAATTCCCTGATTAAATCGAGCGTGGCCGCCTCGGCGACGTCGGTGCCCTGCATCCGGGAGATCACGGCTTGAGCCGATTCCACATCGCGCGCGCGCGCGAACCCGATGGCCAGCGAGCGCAGCAGGACCGGCCGGTCGGCCGGCGGGAGCCGATCCGTCAAGCGCAGGGCTCCGGTCAGCAGCGCGATTGCGCTGTCGCGCCGGTTGGCCGCGGTATAGCCGTTGGCCAGGTCGACATAGTAGGCCAGCCGGGTTTGCGGGTAGGTTTCTTCGGCGATGATGTGGTTGGTTTCATGCAGTGCCACCTCAGCCTTGGCGCGGTCCCCAAGGTCGAGAAACATCGCTGCCAGGTGGCCATAGGCGGCAATCTTGGCCGCTCGGGTCGTCAGCTGCGGCAGTTGCGCTTCCGCCTGGTTCAAGGCATCCATCGCGGGCTGGGTTTCACCCTGTTCGACGAGGTGGCGAGCGATCAGGCGCAGCGCCGCTATGCGCCGCGGTTTGTCGTCCAGCGTATCCAGGATCGATTGAAACCGGGTCACGATCTGGTTGCGGTCAGCCACTTTTCCCTGACGTTGGAGAAAGTCGGTGACGGTCAGCAAGGTTAGCCACTTGGCATCGCTTTCCGGTATTTCCAATGCCATCTGGTAAGCCCTTTCCGCCTGGCCATTCTCCAACAGGTGAACGCACAAATTGCTCAGGTGACGGGGCCAAGTGCGGTCGTGTCGCAGGTTGTCCAGCGCCACGGCCGGAGCGACCACGGGCTTGATGACCGCCAGAGCGTTGCCGGTGATGGTGACTTCGCCGGTGCCGGAGTGCACCGATGTCAGCTCAGGGGCGGTCGCGGCGACACCAGGCGGCGGCTCGGTCGGCTGCGGAGCGGTCGCCGTGATTGCGGTTGCCGGAGGCAGTGATTCGGCGAAGGTCGCGAGTTGCAATTGGGCTTCCAGCTCGGGCGCCAGATTCTGGGGCCTGTCCCCTGCGGCCTTGGCCGGGGCCGGCTCGGCAGCGGGGAGCGGCGGGGCGGAAGCCTGTTGGGCCGGTTGAACGTCCGGCTGATGCAGCAGGGCATAGACGCCCGCGCCACCGGCGAGCCCCATGGCCAGACCGACTGCCCACAGGGTCACTCCGCGACCCAGGGGTAAGCCCTGCAGCAGCTTGATCCAGCGATTATCGGATTGCTGTTCGGAGGTTTGATCGGAATAACGGCGGTGCAGTTGCTGGGCGGGGTGGATCCCTTCCTCCAGCGCGTGCAGCTCCCGGATCTGCTGCAGTTCGGCGATCCGCCGCTTGATCCGCTCGCTGATTTCATCCGGGTCTGTTTGCGGCTCCGCCGGACCGCTGCCGGTCGTGTCGGTGACCACCGCTTCTTCGATGGGCAGCAGGTGTGGCGTTTCCGCGGAAGGATGCGCTGGGATTGCCGCTTGCTGCTGCGCGACCGCTTCCCCGGACGGCATTTCAAAGCTGAAAGGCAGGGTCAGTCCTTCGATATGGGCGGTGGGTTCTGCGGGAGGGTAAGGATCGCTGATCTCGAGCGTCTCCTCCGCCTCGTCCGGTGCTTCGACCGTTTCCAAGGTGAATGCTGAAGGGCCGGAGGACATCGGCGCGGCCGGAGGCGCTTCCGCCACCGTTACTGCCGCGACCGGCGGTTTTGTCTCGGTGCCGGATTCGTCGATGGCTTCCAGGCTCAGATTCAGGCCGGAGCTGCCAAACGCCGGCGGTTCAACGGCCGGCGGCGACGGCGCGGCCGTGGGCGCTGTGGCATCCGCTGCCAGGGGCGCCAGGCTCAGTCCGCCTGCCATCGGTGGCGAAGTCTCGCCGCGGGGGGGCGAGGACGGATCGATTCCGGCGGCAGCGGGCTTCGGGGCGGTGATTTCGAAGCGGCTCAATCCGCCGATTTTGCCCAGGGCGGATTGATATTTCCGGACCACGTCCTCGGTGACGCCGGATTGAATCACCATGCCGTCCGGCCGCGCCACTCCGGCCTCGATGGTTTCGGACTCCAGTTTCAGCAGGCGCGCGACGGTGTGCAGCGCGATCTCGCGCTCTTCCCCCTCGCCCCGCAGCCCGTAAAGGATCACGTCATACAAGTCGGCCATGTCAGCCTCCCACTACCCGATTCATGCGGGCTTGGTGGCCCTGAACAGGCAGTAGCGCACCATGCCCTCGTTGAACACTCTCCATTGCGCCAAGGCCACTTTGTAATTGGCGGTCTGGGCCTTCTTGCGCAATCCCAGCCAATGCATGATCCATTGCATGGGGGCCGTCCACAGCGCGGTCAGGTACATGCGGCGGGAGGAGGGCAGGGTTTCCTGGGTGGCTTCCACGATGTGGACATTGCCGAAACCGCATTCCTCCATGCCGGTCTGGAATTCTTCCACGGTGGACAGATTGGGTACCGCCCAGCCGTTGAGACAATCCATCACGGCCTGCCATTCGCTGTCTTCAAAGTCCCGTTTGGTAGCATAGCCGTCGCAGGCGATCAGGATGCCGCCGGGCTTCAACAATCGGTAGGCTTCCCGAAAAAAGTCGCGCTTGTCGACCGCGTAGCAGCTACTCTCGACGGCCCACACCACGTCGAAGCTGGCGTCGGGAAACGCGGTGTTGAGGAAATCCATCTGCTGAAAATCGGTCTTGTCGGCCACCCCGTGACGGTGGGCGTTGCGCTTGGCGTGTTCGGCCTGCTGGGCGCTGATGGTGATGCCGGTGGCGCGGCAGCCGATGTTCTTGGCCAACCAGATGGAACTGCCGCCAATGCCGCAGCCGGCATCCAGCACGTGGTGTTCCGGCAGGATGCCGGCAGTGGCCGCCATGATGCGGTTCTTGTTGGTCAGCGCCTGGCTGTGGGTGGTGATGCCAGGCTCCCAGTAGCCGTAGTGCAGCGCCAGATTGTCGTTGTCGAACCAGGCGGTGCGGTAGTCCCAATAGCAGTCGTCGTAATGCTTGGCGGTGTCGACGTGGATTTCGTGCTCGGCGAAATCGGCGTCGTGGCGCAGGGAATCGGTGCGGTAGTCTTTGTTGGGTTCCAGGTAAGGCATGTCAAAGTGTGGTCGTCGTTTTTCTTGTCTTTAGAAGTCTCTCCCAATGGGAGAGGGCAGGGTGAGGGCAAGTCCCTCTCGCTCTGGGAGAGACCACTCGGCCCCATGGCCCGCGGATTGTGCCCTGGAACCGAGTGGTCTCTCTCCCTCATCCGGCCCTTCGGGCCACCTTCTCCCAGAGGGA
>VEPB01000060.1 GCA_012026715.1 Methylococcaceae bacterium
CCCCCCTTCATGGCCAGACGGACGCGCCGGCCGCCCCGACCCGGACGCCGATTTCTTCGGGAGCCAGGCTGAAGGGGTCGATTTCGCCAGGCAGGTCGATCCAGCGGTCTTCCCCATCCGGCTCCAGCAACAGGGTCGGGGTGGGCAAAGCCGAAGGATGGGCGGCGGGGTAATCCATGATGTCGCTGACCACCCCAGAGGTGGGCGCGTGGATGGGCGCGGAAATCAGGCCCTGGCTGGCGGCCAGCAACTGGCCCTTGCGGACCCGGTCGCCGCCCTGGACCACCGGCTCGGCGGGTTGGCCCACATGCTGCTGCAGCGACAAATAAAGCATGGCCGGCAGCGGCAGGCCCGAATCGATGAGCCGCTCCTCGGTGGCCTCCTTGCGGGGCTCGGGATGGACACCGCCGCGGACCTTGCCGACGCCGTTGCTCCAGAGGGCATGAATATCGAAGAGCAGCATGGTCAGGCTCCCGCCATTCCGGTGGCCGGCGCCGGCCAGCGCCAGTTGCGCAGGGTCACCTTCACCGGATGCAGCTTGAGGCATTCGGTGGGGCAGACGTCCACGCACTTGTTGCAGGCGGTACAGGCGTCGGCCACCACCGCGTGAATCTGTTTCTGGGCGCCGACGATGGCATCGGTGGGGCAAACCTTGAAACAGCGGGCGCAACCGATGCACAGGGTCTCGTCGACTCGCGCCACCATGGGCACCTGCTCTTTCACCCCGGACAGGTCCAACTCCAGAGACAGCATGTTGGCCAGTTGTTCCGCCAGCGCCCGTCCACCCGGGGGACACAGGGTCGGCGCCGCATTCCCCGCCACCAGCGCCTCGGCGGCCGGACGGCAGCCCGGATAGCCGCACTGGCCGCACTGCGAACCGGGCATCAGCGCCTCGATTTCGTCCACCAGGGGATTGGCCTCCACCTTCAGATAGCGGGCGGCGGCCCCCAGGGCATAGCCGAGGCCCAGTCCGAGGGCGGTCAAGGCGAAGATGGCGTAGAGGATGTACATAATCGTCCGATTTCCCGATCAACAATCAATGGGTGTTCAAACCGGCAAAGCCCATGAAGGCCAGCGACAGGATGCCGGCGGCGATGAAGGCGATGGGCGTGCCGGCGAAGGCATCGGGCACCGTCATCAGCGCCATGCGCTCGCGCATCCCCGCGAAGATCACCATCACCAGGGTGAACCCCAACGCCGAGCCGAAGCCGAACAGGGCGCTGTGGAGAAAGTCGTACTCCTGCTGGATGTTCAGCAACGCCACCCCCAGCACCGCGCAGTTGGTGGTGATCAGCGGCAGGAAAATCCCCAGCACCTGGTACAGCACCGGGCTGGTCTTGCGCACCACCAGTTCGGTGAACTGCACCACCGCGGCGATCACCAGGATGAAGGAGAGGATGCGCAGGAAACCGATGCCCAGGGGCATCAGCAGCCAATGCTCGATGATCCAGCTGGCCACCGCCGTCAGGGTCAGCACGAAGGTGGTGGCGAACCCCATGCCGATGGCGGAATCAAGCTTCTTGGAGACGCCCATGAACGGGCACAGTCCCAGAAACTTCACCAGCACCACGTTGTTGACCAGGGCCGTGCCCAGCAAGAGCATCAGGTAATCGCTCACTGACCGTTCCTCAAACCGTTTGCCATTGAACTAGCAGTCCTCGTGCCAAGCTCCTGGTTGAATACGTGATTGATTTGACAAGGACCGATCGACCGCCGTGATCCGAACTCGTGTCACGAACGGTACAGAGCCGGGCAAGTGATGCACGATTGTGCTGTTTGCGACAAGCGCCGACGGAATCCGCTCTCAGGCGAAGACCATCGGCAGCAGGCCGGACCGGGCTCTCATCCGTGCGGTGCGCCACCGCCTTCGGCATGGCTATTGCTAAATAAAACCGAAGACCAGCACATCGAGGCAGTTCATGTCGAATCACCCCAGCGACGGCACGCCCGTCACTGAAGCCGCCGCAGCGGCCACCGGCGCCGATAGGATGTTGACTTTATTCACGGAAACGGTGGAGCAGGCGCCGGTCGCCATCTCCATCACCGACGCGCGGGCCAACATCCTGTATGTGAATCGGGCGTTCTCCCGCATCACCGGCTATGCACCGAATGAAAGCATCGGCCACAACGAATCCATGCTGTCGGACAAGAACACCCCCAAGGAGGTGTACCAGGATTTGTGGGAACATTTGCAGGATCAACGCATCTGGCAGGGCCATCTGCTGAACCGCCACAAGGATGGCGGCCGCTACCTGGCAGACGTCACCATTGCGCCCATCGTCAACGAACAGCACAACACCACCCACTACATCGGCATGCACCGCGATGTGACGGAGGTTTACCGTCTGGAACAGCGGGTCCTGCAGCAGAAGGTGCTGATCGAGACCGTGGTGGATTCCATCCCCATCGCGGCGGTGCTGTTCGACGAAAACGGCCGGGTGGTGCTGGACAACCAGGCTTACAAGATGCTCTGCAGCGATCTGGGGCTGAACGAACCGGCCCGCACCTTCATCGAAATTCTGCGGGAGGAGTTGGCCGAGGACTGGGAGCGGATGAAGCAGAAACGGACCGGCTTCCGCAACCGCGAGGTGCGGTTCGACCGCGGCGGACGCCACGGCCCGCGCTGGTACGCCTGCGCCGGCAGCTGGTTCTCCCAGGAGGACGACCGCATCGAGGCCTTCTTCAAGGAATCCAGGCAGACCTATCTGCTGCTGACCCTCACCGACATCACCCAGCAAAAGAAGCACGCCGAGGAAATCCGCATCAACGCGCTCAAGGCCTTGATGGCGGAAGAAGAAAAGATCCAGAGCCTGCGGGAGGCACTGTCGGGCGCCATCCACCACATCCGCGGCCCCATCAACCTGCTGCACGCCGCCACCACCATGCTGGCGCGGCGCGAGCCGGACGAGAAGAACACCGCTCTGATCGACATCCTGGACCAGGTCCATCGCGCCGGCGAGCAGTCCATCGCCCAGCTGAGCAAGTGCATTCCGGAAAGCAGTCCGTCGGCGCTGGCGCCGGTCAACCTCAACCAGCTGCTGCACGACACCATCGTGCTGCTCACCGAGCGGCTTTTGGCCTGCGGCATCGTGGTGGACTGGCGGCCGACCCCGGTGCTGCCCAGCCTGATGGGTCGGGAAGGCCAGCTGCGTACCCTGTTCAAGCAGCTGGTGGAGAACGCCATCGAAGCCATGAACCAGGGCGGCATCGACCACCGCGAACTGCGCATCGCCACCTGGCCCGACGCCCAGCTGCTGCACGTCTGCATCGAGGACACCGGCCCCGGCATTCCGGAGGCCTTACGCATCAAGGTGTTCGAGCCGTTTTTCTCCACCAAGAACGAAGGCCGCCCCGGCCATTCCGGCACCGGTCTCAGCATGGCCCAGGAAGTGGTGAACGAACATCTGGGCATGATCGACATCGACCCCAATTACCGCGAAGGCTGCCGCATCCACATCCAGTTCAGCATCCATCACGCACTGACCGAATCACGCCGACCCTCCGCCCATGGTTGAACGCATCCAACTGATCGAACGAGAACTGGACGCCTTGTACCTGGTCAGCCAGGTGCTCAACCGTCCGCTGGATCTCAAGGAAAAACTCAAGGCCATCCTCGACATCCTGCAGGAACGCGCCAACATGCGCTCGGGCATGGTGGCGCTGCGCGACCAGGAAAGCGACGCCCTGGAAGTCTGCTGCGTGCTGCGCAGCGACGGGGAAATGCGGGAACCGGTGCGCTACGAACCGGGCGAGGGCTTGATGGGCACCATTTTGGACGCGGGCTGCACCATCGTGGTGGAGCGCATCGCGGACGAGCCCCGATTTCTGGGAAAACTGGGCCTGTACGACCCCGCCCTGCCCTTCATCGGCTCCCCCATCCGCATCGGCGACGACGAATGGGTGGGGGTGCTGGCGGCCCAGCCCACCAGTGCCGAGCTGCTGGGCGAGCGCGCCCGCTTCCTGGAGATGGTGGCCAACCTCGTCGCCCAAAGCGTCGGGCTGCTGCGGACCATGGAGCAACGCCAGCAGGATCTGGCCGCCGAGCGCGACCAACTGAAGCAGAGCCTCCGCAAGAACTACGGCTTCGACAACATTGTCGGTCACTCCCCGCCCATGCGGCGGGTGTTCGAGCTGATCCGGCAGGTGGCGAAATGGAACACCACCGTGCTCATCCGCGGCGAGTCGGGCACCGGCAAGGAAGCCATCGCCAACGCCATCCACTACAACTCCGCCTGCGCCAACGGCCCCTTCGTCAAGCTCAACTGCGCGGCGTTGCCGGACAACCTGTTGGAATCGGAACTGTTCGGCCACGAGAAGGGCGCCTTCTCCGGCGCCATCAGCCAGCGCAAGGGCCGCTTCGAGCTGGCCAACCACGGCACCATCTTTCTCGACGAAATCGGCGAGACCTCCCCGGCCTTCCAGGCCAAGCTGCTGCGCATCATCCAGGAAGGCGAATTCGACCGGGTCGGCGGCACCCAGACGCTGAAGGTTCAGGTCCGCGTCATCGCCGCCACCAACCGCAACCTGGAGGAAGAAGTCGAGGCCGGCCGGTTCCGCGAAGACCTCTACTACCGCCTCAACGTCATGCCCATCAACATGCCCGCGCTGCGCGACCGGCTGGAGGACATCCCCGAACTGGCCCAGTTCCTACTCAAGCGCATCTCCAAGCAGCAGGGCGGCCGGCCTCTCGACATCAAGGAAAGCGGCATCCGCCTGCTGATGCGCCACGACTGGCCCGGCAACGTGCGGGAGCTGGAGAACTGCCTGGAGCGCGCCGCCATCATGAGCCCGGACGGAGTCATCGACCGCGACGTCATCGCCATGACCGGGCTGGAAGAGGAGCTATCGGTCGCCGGCCCGGCGGCGGCCAAGCCGGATTTCAACGTGGAGGGGATGGACGAGCGCGAACAAGTCATCGCCGCCCTCGAACAAGCCGGCTGGGTCCAGGCCAAAGCCGCCCGCCTGCTCAACATGACCCCCCGCCAGATCGGCTACCGGGTGCGAATCTTGAACATCAAGATGAAGCATCTCTAGTTCGCCGCTCCGGCCCGTTTCTGTTTCCTCCATGGAACCGCAGAATCGGTGAGAGCAATCTCGATCCGTGGATCGTCGCGGGTTTTCCAAGATCCACCGGGGTCGTGCAAACCGATCCATCGAATGCTTGCGCGTGCCACCAGCCCGTCAATGGTATCGATGGCGCCGGAGAAAGATTCCAACGGAAACCGTTGCAATCCCATGGTCAACCTGGGGTATCCCCCCATCCATGGGTGCATTTCAACCATCGCGGCAACCCCGCCGTCTCTAACGGATTGAATCAAAAGATCGGCCTCATCTGGCGCGACACCTGCTAGCAAGAACCCTGTTCTCGCCGGTGCGCTCCTGTTCGGTCCTGCGAGTTGGCGGTCATGACGCAACGCGGGTGAACTCCCGCTCCAGTGACAGCGGCTTGGCAGCAGCCTCCTACCGGCACCGGTCAACTACATATTTAGGCTGAACCCGCTGGGTTCCACGAGGTAACATCCGATGATTAAAGCACAACCCCAATTCTTCGATTCCCGCTCGATGACAGGCATGGCTCTATTGCTGGCGGGCTTGGGAGGAAATGTCCAGGCAAGACCACAGTATTTCACCGATATCAGCAATACCTGCACGGGCGCGGCAAAAACCACCGCTGTTTCCACCGGCTGCCCGCTGTGCCACGTCGGCGCGACCAGAACGGGCGGCGGCGCGTCCGGTGGGAATGCCAGCGGGCCGATGGTGGGGCCCTGGTTATCCGGGGGCGCGACTGCGGTCTGCGCCGCCCTGACGCCCAAGGGCCCGGTCGATGCGCACGCGCCGACCCTGAGTTTCGACCCGACGGGCAACAAGCGCTTCGTTCACGTCAACGAGACCCTGACGTTTAAGGTCGTTGGGCACGATGCCGATGGCGATCCGGTCAGCGTTGCCGCAACCAGCTTGCCGGCAACGGCCAGCTTTACCGGAGGCGAAAGCGGAACTGGCGAATTCTCCTGGACACCCACCAGTGCCGGTACCGCCGAACCGGTGTTCCAAGCCACCGACAGTCCAGCCAATGGCGCCGATCCGAAATCCTCGCCGCGGCGAAAGATCACGATCGCGGTCGACGACAACCAACCGCCTCAGCTGGACTCATTGGTGACCCCCATGATCGTCCCTGCGGGCAAAGTCGTTAAGCTAGACATTTCGGCCAGCGACCCCGATTCGGATCGCCTGAAATTCGGTTTCGGAAAAGATACGGCGGGGAAAACCATCAAACCCGCCGGTTCGGCCCTGAAGCCCCAACCGCGCGACCAGAACAAATCCAAGGCCTTGTTCGTCTGGAAGCCCAAGCCCGCGCTGGCGGGCAAGTCGGTCACCGTTGACTTCACCGTTACCGATCTGGTGCCCAACCCCTACCAGGACGATCGACTCGTCGAAATTCAAGTCAACCCTGGCCTCAAAATCGGCACGAGCAAGTATGTCGGCGAGACCCTGAAGGTAAAGGGAAAGGTCTTGGCGTCACCGGATTATCTCCAGCAAGGGGTAAAGGTGAAGTTGATCGATCAGGCGACTTCTGCCGAGATCGCGACAGTGGACGTGGGTGCCGGTGGACTCTGGAGCCATGTGGCAACGGGTCCTGCTACCGGAGCCAAGACTTGCACGATCCAGGCCGTAGTTCAGGCGAATGGAGTCGATCTGACGAACGTCGAATCGCCGGTGACCGGTTGCCGATAACGCCAGGCAGAGTGGCGCGCATCAGCGGCTCGAAAGCCGGCCCGCTGATGCGCTCGGGATGCCAAGCTGATCTCGCTGGACGAGACCCAGCCACACCCGGACTATCGACCCGGAGCTCGCAGCGGCAACTATTCGGACGCTTTCCCAAAATGCCCGAATTCAGCCGCTTCCATCAGGTTGCGCAGATCGGCAGCACCTAAACCCAGCGCGTAACCCAATACGCCGCTGCCGACAATCAGCTTTTCATAGCGCTCTAACGATTCGTCGGCCAGCACCCGGATGGTCTCCGGGAGCGCCAGCGGCGGCACAGACCCGATCACGTAGCCGGTTTGCTGTGAGACTTCGGAAGGTTCAGCCAGCGTCAGGCGGCTCTCGCCCAGATGTTTCCGCAAGGTACCCCAGTCGGCTTTAGTTGATCCGGCTATGGCAAGCAAGACATATTTTTGAGCATCGGTGCGGAACAGGATACTGCGCACGACGGAGCCTGGTGGATAGCCATGCTCCCCCATGATTTGTTCCAATGCCCTGATCGGTTTCCGGTCGGGCGACAAGGGTATTTCGATTACTTCAAAGACAACACCGTGTCTTTCAAGCAATGCCGTGACAGGGGAGCTTACGAGCTTGCTCATTCCGGTTCTCCACGATTTATTCGACAGGGTTCACTTGCCTCGCCAGCGCTCCGCCGGGTAACGGACGTCACTCCGCAAAACACCGATAAGTCACAGCTGCGCCGGAACGTCGTCCCGGATTTCTCCGTGGCCACCCGCCGAGTATGCCGGCGATTCACCGCGAAGGATGGGGTGGTGAAGTACAAGGACCACCGGTAAATGGCGGACAGTCGCTAACGAGGGTTCCGGATACCGGGTCGGAGGGATTGGCGGCAAGACGGGAAAGTCACCTCGAAGCCTGCCAGGTCCGTGTCGGCTGAGTCTGTTTCCGATGGATCGGACCCGTATGCTTAAACCGTCACGGTGGGCTGCAGCAAAGCTTCGAATTCCTCGACGGACCGCGGCCGGTCCTGGTAATCGACCGCCAGAGCTTTGTCGATCGCTTCCAGTACATGGGGCGAGTATTTCTTGCGGAACGCCTTGGCCGCCGGGATCAGCGTATCCTTCTTGGCGCGCTTGGGGGCGGGCGGCGGCGGCTGTCCGTCCAGGCACATGCGCATGCTGGCGCCGAGGGCGTAGAGATCGCTCCACGGGCCGATCTTGCCATCCGGACGGTATTGTTCGACCGGCGAAAACCCTTGGGTCAGCACCTTGCCAACCTTGGAATGACCAACGTTGGGGTAAGGCTGAACGGCGCCGAAATCCAGCAGCAAGGGCTCGCCGCCCGGCCGGATGAGGATGTTGTGGGGCTTGATATCCAGGTGTAGCAGGCCTTCCCTGTGGACCACCCTCAAGCCTTCCAGCACCTTCATGAAGGTGGAGACCAATTCTTCCTCCTTGAATGCGCCGCCCTTGTCCTTCAGATATTCGTTCATGATCATGCCGTAGTCGTAGGTCATGACCAGGTAGGCGGTCGAATTGGCCTGGAAAAAGTTCAGCACCTCGACGATGTTGGGGTGACGCAGCTTGGTCAGCAGCCGCGCCTCTTCCAGAAACAGCTTGCGGCCCTTCAAAAACAGACCTTTGGTCTTCTCGCTCTGGGGCACCACATCGTTGCCCCAGGTTCGGTGCGCCAGCTTCCGCGGCAGATACTCCTTGATCGCCACCTGATGCTGGTCGCAGCGCTGCCGGGCCAGATAGACGGAGCTGAAGCCGCCCCCCGCCAAGGGCCGTTCGATGATGTACTCATCGATGACGGTACCCGGCTGCAGAAAATACCAGGTGTCCGGATATTCGTCCGTCGAAAATTGGCTGGTCATGGGGGCGAAAAAGTAGCCGGTTTCCTCACGAAGGGAATACGCATACCATCTGGCGTTTTCGGCACCAGTATAAATCAAGACATGACTTACATCCGCAGCATGACCGGGTTCGCCGGCAGCGACCAGCAAGCCGGCGAGTGGACTTTCGGCTGGGAACTCCGCTCGGTTAACCACCGCTACCTGGATATTTCCCTGAAACTCCCCGACGCCGTGCGTTTTCTCGAACCCGAGATCCGCAGCCGGATCGGCGCGCATCTCAAGCGGGGCCGGATCGACGTGTTGCTCAACCTGCGGCGCAACAGCGGCGGCAATGGTGAACTGAGCCTCGACCGGGACTTGCTCAAGTCCCTGTTCGCAGCCGCAAGTGAAGTGAAATCCCTGGCTGGCGAAAGCCTGGGAACCTATTCGGCGCTCGACGTGCTGCGCTGGCCGGGGGTCATGCTGCAATCCGAGCCGGACCGCGAAGTCCTCGCTGAAGGAGCGCTGGCGTCGCTGGAAACGACCTTGGTCCAATTGGTGAAGGTCCGGGAGACCGAAGGCGCCCAGCTGGCCAGCCTGATCGAAGGCCGTTGCCGACAAATGCAGGAATTGGCGGCCGGAGCGAGAAAACGCATGCCTCAGGTCCTGGCAGCGCTGCGGCAAAGACTCATGGCCCGTCTTGCCGAATTGACCGCCAAGCCCGATCCCGACCGGCTCGAGCAGGAACTGGTCTACCTGGCCCAGAAACTCGATGTCGACGAGGAAATCGATCGGCTTGAAACCCATCTGGGGGAAGTCCTGCAGGCCTTGCACAAACCCGACCCGGTTGGCCGCCGTCTCGATTTCCTGTTGCAGGAACTCAACCGCGAGGCCAATACCTTAGGTTCGAAATCGGCGGACGCCGAAACCACCAAAGCCTCGGTCGAGATGAAGGTGCTGATCGAGCAAATGCGGGAACAGATCCAGAACATCGAGTGACGTTTCAGTCACTATCACTCGATGCCATGAAGGAACCTACCCAAATTTTCCTGAAGATGCCGTTTTCAGTTGGCTCCGACAACTCCTGGGAACCTTGATCGCCGAACCGAACCGCGACGGCGGGGCGAAGCCGCGCAACCGATCGAATCGCCAATGCGACCACTGCTGGACCGGCTACCAGGCATGCGGCGGCGGGGTCGAAACTTGGGGAGCTGCTGATTTGTTCAGCGGCTCCCGCGGTGCAGGGACGTGTCGCCAAAATCGCAGGCTGTAAGCCTCTGGTTTTGTGAGTCACCGGAAAACCGCGCTTTCCGGTGACGGACGCTGAGAAATCCGGGACCGATGGACTCAGGGCTTCCCCAATACGATCAGAAGCGGCGGTTTCATCGCTCGTCTTCCCGTCGCAGCCGAATCGGCACCCCATCCGGATACTCACCGCCGGAACGCGTTCGGGCGATGGCGACTCGCGATATCGACGACACTAAAAACCCTGCTTCCGGCCTTATCCGTCATCGCCGAAAGCAACGGCCCGGCAGACCAAGCTGCTGAACGGACTCGCCTGATCCCGGTTCGATTCGTACCCCGCGCCGGCCATGCCGGGTTTTGTTCAAACCCTGAAATCGTCGAGCTGCTTGCCCTGTTCGATCAGGCTTCTTAACCATTTGGGCGTTACTCCACGCCCCGTCCAGGTTTCGGACTTATTTTCCGGATTGCGATATTTAATGGGAACCTTGGCGCCCTTTCGCTCCGATGCTCTCTTCGAAGACCCATTGGCAATTTCCAGCGAAACTCCGATGGAAGCCGCCAACGCCTTGATTTCGGCAATGACCTCCTTATGTTTACTCATCTGCCGCTCCTGCAATGTCTTTTCTGCATTAGCCACCAGTTCGGCCAATTCGGATTCCGAAAGCTCGTGCAATGGTTTACTTTTCATCGAAAAAAGTCTCTTTGGTTATAGCGTTGCAAAGGGGCTTCAAGTATAGAATGGGATTATGCCAAATCCAATATCAGTCGTCGGAAAAATCCGACAGCGTTAAAATCAATAGCAAATGTCAGCCGATCAAAATAACCCAATAACCGTCCCCCAGGTGACGCCGCCTGACGATTTCAATCGAAAGCTTGTACTGGCGACCGGCTCCCGGTATCGGCGCCAACTGCTTGGGAAACTGGAATTACCCTTCGACTCGGCCAGCCCCGACATCGATGAATCCCACCGACCTGGCGAAAGCCCAATGGCCCTTGCGCGGCGCCTCGCTTCGGAAAAGGCCATGGCGTTGGCGAATCAATTCCCTGACCATCTCATCATTGGATCGGACCAGGTCGCGGAACTAAATGGACGTGCGCTGGGCAAACCCGGCACGCATAGCCGGGCGACCGCCCAACTCCGGGCGGCCAGCGGCAACACCATGGTCTTTTTCACCGCAGTCTGCGTGCTGGACAGCCGGTCGACGCTATCCCGCTCCGACGTGGACCGCACCGTCGTTTACTTCCGTCCGCTGACCGATCAGCAAATCGAACGCTACGTGGACCGGGAGCAGCCACTGGACTGTGCCGGCAGCTTCAAGTCGGAAGGATTGGGAATCGCCCTGTTCGAGAAGATCGACGGCGAAGACCCCAATGCCCTGATCGGACTTCCGCTGATCCGGCTGATCCGGATTCTGGAGGCCTTTGGCTGCCGCGTGCTCTGAACCACCTTGCCGACACCGCTGATGCCGACTTCCGAGTTGTTTGCGCTAATCTCCATCGCCGCGCTGATCTGGTTCTGGTTCGACAGTCTCAAGGCGCGCGAGGCGGCCATTGTCGCCGTCCGCTCCGCGTGCCGCACCGAGCGATTGCAACTGCTCGACGAGACCGTAGCCATCCACAAGATCAGGTTGTGCCGCACGTCCGCCGGCGACATGTCGATTCGGCGCATCTACGAATTTGAATACAGCGATACCGGGGATAATCGCCTGAAAGGCAGCGTGCATCTGCTGGCATCGCGGGTTACCTTGATCGACATCGGCCCGGTGCTGATCACCGATCCGCCGCTCGCGGCCAAAGGGCAAGATCCCGCAGCGGACTGAACGAGCGCGGTTGAATTTTCCAGGTCCGCTTTTTGCCTCGCCGCCGGGCTTGCGTAGAATATCCCGCCCGATCCGCAGCAACTCAAGGTCTTTTATTAATGGATGTCATCGCGCGCATTGCCGCAGAACTGAACGTTCACCCCCGCCAGGTCACCGCCGCCGTCGCCCTGCTGGACGAAGGCGCCACCGTCCCCTTCATCGCCCGCTACCGCAAGGAGGTCACCGGCGGCCTGGACGACACCCAGCTGCGCACTCTGGAGACCCGGCTGATCTATCTGCGGGAATTGAACGAGCGGCGCGAGACGGTGCTGGCCAGCATCCGCGAGCAGGGCAAGCTCACGCCGGAACTGGAACAAGCCATCCTGGATGCCGACAGCAAAACCCTGCTGGAAGACCTCTACCTGCCCTACAAGCCGAAGCGCCGCACCAAGGCCCAGATCGCCCGCGAAGCCGGCCTGGAACCTCTGGCGGACCTGCTGTTGAGCCAGCCCGAAAAGCATCCCGAAACCGAGGCCTTGGCCTTCGTCGATGCCGACAAGGGCGTGGCCGATGCCGCCGCGGCGCTGGAAGGGGCCCGCCAGATTCTGATGGAGCGCTTCGCCGAACAGGCCACGCTGCTGGCGGAATTGCGCGAGAAGATCTGGAACGAGGGCATCCTGGCGTCCTCGGTGGTTGAAGGCAAGGAAACCGAAGGCGCCAAGTTCCGCGACTATTTCGAGTTCGACGAACCGCTGACCAAGATTCCTTCGCACCGGGCGCTGGCGCTGTTCCGCGGCCGCAACGAGGACGTGCTCAACCTCAAGCTCAAGGTGGGCAAGGATGAGGACACCAGCCACGCCACCTGCCAGACCCTGGTGGCCCAAGCCTTCGCCATCGCCGACCGGGGCCGGCCGGCTGACCGCTGGCTGGCGGATACGGTGCAACTGGCCTGGAAGGTGAAGATCCTGACGCGCATCGACCTGGACCTGAAACAGCGCCTGCGCGAAGCCGCCGAGACCGAGGCCATCCGGGTCTTTGCGAGCAATCTGAAGGACTTGCTGCTGGCGGCTCCGGCCGGACCCAAAGTCACCTTGGGTCTCGACCCCGGCATCCGCACCGGCTGCAAGTTGGCCATCGTCGATGCCACCGGCAAGCTGCTCGACACCGCCACCATCTACCCCCACCAACCCAAGAACCAGTGGGACGAATCCATCGCCATCCTGGCCAAGCTGATGGAGAAGCACGGCGTCCAGCTGGTGGGCATCGGCAACGGCACCGCGTCGCGGGAGACCGACCAGCTGGTGGCCGATCTGATGAAACGTCACCCCGGCCTCGGCATCACCAAGATCACGGTGTCGGAAGCGGGCGCTTCGGTATATTCCGCTTCCGAACTGGCAGCGCGGGAATTCCCGGAACTGGACGTATCGCTGCGCGGTGCCGTCTCCATTGCCCGCCGCCTGCAGGACCCGCTGGCGGAATTGGTGAAGATCGACCCCAAGTCCATCGGCGTGGGCCAGTACCAGCACGATGTCGACCAGACCCAGCTGGCTCGCAGCCTCGATGCAGTGGTGGAAGACTGCGTCAACGCCGTGGGCGTGGACGTCAACACGGCCTCGGTGTCCCTGCTGCGCTACGTGTCCGGGCGGTCACTATCCATCGGCCAGAACATCGTCGAATTCCGCAACCAGAACGGGCGGTTCACCAACCGCAGCCAACTCAAGAAGGTGTCCCGGCTGGGCGAGAAAACCTTCGAGCAATGCGCCGGCTTCCTCCGCATCATGGACGGCGA
>VEPB01000340.1 GCA_012026715.1 Methylococcaceae bacterium
GTCATGACATTGCCGGTGAGGGTGCCGGTCTTGTCGGAACAGATCACCGTCACCGCGCCGAGAGTCTCCACCGCCGGCAGATGGCGCACGATGGCGTTGCGGCGGGCCATGCGCTGCACCCCTACCGCCAGGGTAATGGTGACCACCGCCGGCAGGCCTTCCGGCACCGCCGCCACGGCGATGGCCACCATGGCCATGAACATTTGCTGCAAATCATGGCCGCGCGCCCACAAGCCGTAGCCGAAGATCGCGCCGGACAGCAGCAGAATGACCAGGGTCAACCACCGCGCCATCGCCGCGAACTGCCGCTGCAATGGCGTTTCCACACCCTCCACCTGGCTCAGCAGGGTGCTGATCCGGCCCAGTTCGGTCCGGCTGCCGGTGGCCACCACCGCGCCCAATGCCTGGCCGGTTACCACCAGAGACCCGGAATAGGCCATGCAGAGCCGGTCGGCCACCACGGTATCGGCCGCCACCGCGGCCACCGATTTGAACACCGCGCCGGACTCACCGGTCAACGCCGACTCGTCCACCCCCAGGTTCTTGGCTTCGATCAGCCGCAGGTCGGCGGGCACCTTGTCGCCCGCCTGCAGCATGACGATGTCGCCGGCCACCAGCTGATCCGCCGCCAACAGGCAGCGCCCGCCGGCGCGGATGGCGCTGGCCGAAAGGGACAGCAGGTTGCGGATCGCCGCCAGGGCGGTTTCCGCCTTGTCCTCCTGGATGTAGCCGATGACGGCGTTGATCACCACCACGCCCAGGATCACCCAGGCATCGATGCCGTCGCCCAGGGCGAACGCGCCCACGGCGGAAGCCAGCAGCACATAGATGAGGATGTTGTGGAACTGGCCCAGGAAGCGGCGCCAGGCCGGAACCGGCTTGGCCCTGGGGATTTCGTTGGGGCCGTCGGCGGCCAGCCGCTCGGCAGCGACGGCCTCGCTCAAGCCGGCATCAGCGCGGGTCTGCAACCGGGCCAAGACCTCGTCGGGGGTCAGTGCGTGCCAAGGTGGTTTCATCGGATTTCCGGACGGATCAGGGAGATGCGAGCTCGCTTCAAGCGGCCCCTTCGGGTTGTTCGCCGGGTGCCAGGGCGAGCGCCAGCACGGAGGCGATGGGCGGGGCGAACTCCAGGGTCAAGGCCAGCTTTTGCCCCGGCTCCGACATCTTCTTCCAGGTCTTGCGGACGATGTCCACCAGCTGATCCTGGTCCCGTCCCGCTACGAAATCGTTTAGGTAGTATCGCAAAAACACCAGGCAGGCGGTGTCCTCGATGATCTGCACGTCGGCGTCGCGCTTGATGCCCTGCTTGCCGATCATGCCCTTCACCCTCGCGATCGTGGCCTCGTCGTAACCGGCTTCCCGCAGGATGGCCTCAGCCTGCTCGCCGTGGAATCGATACAGATACTTGCGCCACCGCAAATAGCCTTCGCGATCGGCCGGATAACTCTGCCGCGGCACCTGCCAGCGCCGGATGTGCTGGGCCCGCGCGGCCAACTGACGCGCCGCCGAGGGCTCCGGATCGAGCCGGAACAGCCATTCGGTCATGCGCCGACCATACAGCAGCTCCTTGGAATGGTCCTGTCCCTCCCAGAACTCGCGGTTGGGGTCTTCCGAATTGGCCGCGTCGATGGCCGCCAAGGCCCGCGCCAATCTGTCGTCGTTCATCGTATCGCCCCTGCGCCCGTCATGGTTAAGTGCGTTGATCAGGGCTATATTGTCCGCCACTGTCAACGACCAAGCAAAGGACCCCGCCATGCTCGATTCCTGCGTCTTCGTGATTTTCGGCTCCACCGGCCAC
>VEPB01000134.1 GCA_012026715.1 Methylococcaceae bacterium
CGCGGCACCGATTTCGACGTCCGCATCGCCAGCGGCGGCGGCCGCATGAAGATCACCATGGACCGCTACGAGGCCGACTGGGCCATGGTGGAGCGCGGCTGGCACACTCACGTGCTGGGTGAAGGCGACCGCTTCGAGTCGGCCGGCCAGGCGATCAAGGCGCTGCGGGAACGCACCCCCGGCGTGATCGACCAGGACCTGCCGGCTTTCGTGATCGCCGAGGGCGGCGCTCCGGTCGGGCCCATCGTTGATAACGACAGCGTGGTGTTTTTCAATTTCCGCGGCGACCGCGCCATCGAGATCAGCCGCGCCTTCGAGCAGGCCGAGTTCGACAAGTTCGACCGGGTGCGCCACCCCAAGGTGGCTTACGCCGGCATGCTGCAGTACGACGGCGACCTCAACATTCCGGCGCGTTACCTGGTGGCACCGCCCGCCATCAGGAACACCATGGCCGAGTTGTTGGTCGGCGCCGGCATCAGCCAGCTGGCGATCTCAGAAACCCAGAAGTTCGGCCACGTCACCTATTTCTGGAACGGCAACCGCAGCGGCAAGTTCGACGATCAGCTGGAAACCTATATCGAAATCCCCTCCGACCGAGTCCCGTTCGAGCAGCGGCCCTGGATGAAATCGGCGGAAATCACCGACGAGTTGATCCGCCAGCTGCAGACCGGCAGTTTCCGCACCGCCCGGGTGAACTACGCCAACGGCGACATGGTGGGCCACACCGGCAATCTGCAGGCCACCATCCTGGCGGTGGAGGCGGTGGATCTCGCTCTGGCCCGGCTGCTGCCGGTGATCGACGCCCTCGGCGGGGTCGCGCTGATCACCGCCGATCACGGCAACGCCGACGAGATGTACGAGCTCAACAAGAAGACCGGCGAGCCCGCCCGCGACAAGACCGGCCGCGCCAAGGCCAAGACCGCCCATACCCTCAATCCGGTGCCGCTGATCCTGTACGACAACGTCACCAGCGGCAAGCTTAAATTGGCCGATCAGGGCGGACTAGGGCTCAGTAATCTGGCGTCCACCACCCTGGAGCTGCTGGGCTATCAGGCGCCGGAAATTTGGGATCGCAGCGCCCTGGCGGTTTAAGCGCGGTTCCGTCCGTCGATGTGGCGAAGGTTGGCGGTGGTCGCCCTGCTGGGCTTCGGCTTCTGGAAGGGCTGGAGCGGCGGGCCAATCGAGCGTCCGCCGGGGGAATTGGCCCCCGATGAACCGGAGCAGACCGAGGTCGCGGACCTGCCGCCCTTCGAACACCAGGGGTTCCGCATCACGCCGCTGGCGGAATTCCGGATCGAGGCGAGGGTACTGGGGGTGGAACGCTACCGCTTCGGGCGGGAGGCGCAACTGTCGCCCATCGATCTGGCGCTGGGCTGGGGACCCATGTCCGACAGCGCGGTGCTGGGTCGGCTCGACATCTCCCAAAGCAATCGCTTCTACCACTACTACTGGAAGGATGAACCGCCCATTCCGCCGCCCGCCATCGTGCGCAGCAGCGCCAACATGCACCTGATTCCGGCAGCCGCCGACATCGAGCGACGGCTGGAGCGGTTGCGGCCCGGCAGTCTGGTGGTTCTGAGGGGCAAACTGGTGCAGGCCGAAGCCGGGGATGGCTGGAATTGGCGCAGTTCGCTATCGCGCGAGGACAGCGGTGCCGGTGCCTGCGAACTGGTCTGGGTGGACGAGGCGGTGGAACAATAGCCGGATTTCTCGCCTGTTTGCCGGCCGTGGCTACAAATTCGTCCGATTAAACTAGACTAGGGAAGTTTTCAAACACGGCATCGGCACCCGCCCGGCCTCTCGCCGCGGTCGCGTTCAACGCCTTGGCGGCTTCAGCGGATTGGCCGGATACTCGGACGGAGGATACCCCCCCATGACATCGCGGATTTTGATCGCCCTTCTTTGGCTTGCCGCCGCCGGCCTCGCCACTGCGGAGGAAATCGAACTAAACCCCAACCATCCGGAAAGCTACACGGTGGTCAAAGGCGACACCCTGTGGGACATTTCCGGGCGCTTTCTCGCCCATCCCTGGCAGTGGCCCCAGATCTGGCACGAAAACCCGCAGATCGCCAACCCGCACTGGATTTATCCCGGTGATGTGCTGACCCTGACCTACGTCAACGGCAAGCCGCGGCTGACCGTGGGACGGCCTTCGGAGGTACGGCTGTCGCCGCAGATCCGGATCAATCCGGAGGATCAGGCGGTTCCCACCATACCGGTCAATGCCATCCAGCAGTTCCTGTCCAAACCCAAGGTGGTCGAAGCCGGAGAAATGGAGGCATCCCCCTATATCGTCGCCTTTCCCGATGACCGCATCGTGGCCGGTGCCGGCGACCGCGCCTACATCCGCGGATTGCCCAACAGCAAGGCGGTCGGCCTGATGGTTTACCGGACCGGGCCGGCTCTCAAGGACGGCGAGACCGGCGAAGTCCTCGGCTATGAAGCGCTCTACGTCGCCGCCGCCGATTACCTCCGTCCCGGCGATCCCGCCACCGTGGCGTTGACCCAGAGCCAGCGGGAAGTGCTGATCGGCGACCGGCTGCTGCCCATCGAGGAGGAAAAGGTGACCATGCATTATGTGCCGCACCCGCCCAAGACCGAGGTGCACGGCCACATCATCGGCATGGTGGACGGGGTGACCCAGATCGGCCAGTACCAGATCGTGGTCATCGACCGCGGCCTGGCCGACGGCATCGACGAGGGCACCGTGCTGGACGTGAACCAGAGCGGCTGCACCCGGGCGGTGATGGGCGACAGCAACTGCATGATCCGGGACCGGGTCAGCTCCAAGCCGGACGAGAAGGTTTCGTTGCCCGAGGAAAAGGCGGGCTCCCTGCTGATCTTCAAACCCTACCAGCGGATCAGCTACGGATTGGTGATGGAAGCCACCCGGCCGCTGCACGTGCTGGATTCTGCGCAAACCCCTTAACACCCTTGTTCCAGGAATCGGCGCTCCGGCCATGGCTGGCTCTGGTTCGGGTTCCCGGAGTGGGAGCCCGAACTTTTCTCAGGCTGATACAGCTCTGTGGTACCCCTGAAGCAGTCTTCGCGCTTGGCCCGGACGGATCTCGACGGCTCGGGCTCAAGCCCGCCGTTGCCGATGCGCTCGCCCACCCGGACTGGGACGGCGTAAGCCGCGATCTGGAATGGCTGGCGCAGTCCGGCGGCGATTGCCTGACCCTGAACGATCCCCGCTATCCACCACAACTCAAGGAAATCGCCGACCCGCCACCGGTATTGTTCGTGCTGGGAGACCGCGCAGCGCTGGCGGGGCCGCAGCTGGCCATGGTGGGCAGCCGCAATCCTTCCGCCAGCGGCCGAGACCTGGCTCAGGCATTCGCCAAGGAATTGGCGCAGCGGGGCCTCGGGGTCACCAGCGGGCTCGCCCTGGGAATCGACGCAGCCGCCCACCGCGGCGCCTTGTCCGGCGGCGGGGTCACCCTGGCGGTGGCCGGTACCGGCCTGGATCAGGTTTATCCGGCTCGTCACCGGCAATTGCAGGAGGACATCGTGGCCAGCGGCGGCGCGGTGGTATCCGAGTTCCCGACGGGCATCACCCCCATGGCAGCCAATTTCCCTCGCCGCAACCGCATCATCAGCGGCTTGAGCTTGGGGACGCTGGTGGTGGAGGCGGCGCTCCGCAGCGGTTCGCTGATCACCGCGCGGATGGCGCTGGAGCAGAACCGGGAGGTGTTTGCCATCCCCGGATCCATCCACAATCCCTTGGCGCGGGGTTGCAATGCCTTGATTCGCGAGGGCGCAAAATTGGTGGAGACTGTCGCCGACATCCTGGAGGAACTCGGCCTGCCGCGCGGGGGGGAAACCCTGAAAACGAAGGGGAATAACCTCAGCCCGGCGATCGATGCGGAACAGTTGGAGGTCTTGAAATGTGTTGCCTACGACCCAACCTCCGTGGATACTCTAGTGGCAGCGACAGGAAAATCACCGGAGATCGTTTCCTCTCTGCTGCTGATGTTGGAACTCCAGGGACAGGTGATTTCCCTTAGCGGAGGCTATTACAGCAGGACTTAGGCTGACCTCCCACGCTCCGGTACCGGCAGAGAAGAGAATGAAAGAAAACGTGTTCGATGTGTTGATCTACCTGTTTGAAAATTATCTGGACGGCGAAGCCGTACCGACGCCGGACCCGGATGCTATCCGCACCGAACTCGTGGAAGCGGGATTTCCCCAGCCCGAAGTCAACAAGGCTTTCGACTGGCTGGAATCCCTCACCGAGCAGCAGCCCATCGAAGCCGCCAGCCTGCCGGCTTTCCGGGTGTTTTCCGAGCAGGAATGCGCCAAGCTGGATACCGATTGCCGCGGCCTGCTGATGTTTCTGGAACAGAGCAATATCCTGACGCCTGCCAGCCGGGAGCTGGTGATTGACCGGGTGATGGCCCTCAACGAGGAAACCATTTCCCTGGAGAACCTCAAATGGATCGTGCTGATGGTGCTGTTCAGCCAGCCCAACGAAGAGGTGGCGTTCGCCCGCATGGAGAACCTGGTATACGAGACGATACCGGGTTACATGCACTGATCCGGCGGTTGGACCGCCATCTGTCGTCTTCCGTCCCGTTCCGATCTCCATGACCCATAACCTCGTCATCGTCGAGTCTCCCGCCAAGGCTAAAACCATCGAAAAATACCTGGGAAAGGATTTCCAGGTCTACGCATCCTACGGCCATGTGCGGGATCTGATTCCCAAAGAAGGCGCGGTCGATCCCGAGCACGACTTCACCATGAAGTACGAGGTGATCGACAAGAACCAGAAGCATGTCCAGGCCATCGCCAACGCAGCCAAGAAGGCCGACGCCCTCTATCTGGCGACCGACCCGGACCGCGAGGGCGAGGCCATATCCTGGCATTTGTACGAAATCCTCAAGGAAAAGAAGCTGCTGAAGGACATGCCCGTGCACCGGGTAGTGTTTCACGAGATCACCAAGCGGGCGATTACCGAGGCCATCGCCCAGCCCTCCCGGTTGTCAGAAGACCTCATCAACGCCCAGCAGGCGCGCCGGGCGCTGGATTACCTGGTGGGCTTCAAGCTGTCGCCGCTGCTGTGGAAGAAGATCCGCCGGGGGCTTTCCGCCGGTCGGGTGCAGAGTCCCGCGCTGCGCATGATCGTCGAGCGCGAGCTGGAAATCGAAGCCTTCAAGACCCAGGAATACTGGACCATCGAAGCCGCGACACGCGCCGAAAAGCAGGCTTTCAAGGCCCGTCTCACCCACTACCGCGACGACAAGCTCGAACAGTTTTCCATCACCGACGAGGCCCAGGCTACCGCCGTAAGGGAAGATCTGCTGAAACAGTCCGGTGGCCAGCTGGAGGTGCTCAAGGTCGAGGAGAAGGAGCGCAAGCGCAACCCGGCCGCGCCGTTTACCACCTCGACCCTGCAGCAGGAGGCGGCCCGCAAGTTGGGCTTCACCACCCGCCGCACCATGACCGTGGCCCAGCAGTTGTACGAGGGCATCGATCTGGGCGGCGAGAGCGTCGGCTTGATCAGCTACATGCGTACCGACTCGGTCAATCTGGCCAACGAGGCCATCGCCGAAATCCGCGAGCTGATCGCCAGCCGTTTCGGCAAGGACAATGTGCCGGCCGAGCCGCGCATCTACAAGACCAAGAGCAAGAACGCCCAGGAGGCCCACGAGGCGATCCGCCCGACCTCGGTGCAGCGCAGCCCCGAGTCGGTCAAGAACCACCTGACGCCGGACCAGTTCAAGCTCTACACCCTGATCTGGAAGCGCACCGTGGCCTGCCAGATGATCCACGCCACCATCGGCACGGTGGCAGTCGATCTGGGCTGCGGCAAGGGCAACGTCTTCCGCGCCAACGGCTCCACCGTCATCAACCCCGGCTTCATGGCGGTCTATCTGGAAGGCCAGGACGACGGGGCCGCCTCCGACGACGAGGAGACCTATCTCCCGCCGGTGCGGGTGGGGCAGCAACTGACGCTGGAACAGATCATCACCGGCCAGCACTTTACCGAGCCGCCGCCCCGCTACACCGAGGCCAGCCTGGTGAAGGCGTTGGAGGAATACGGTATCGGCCGGCCTTCGACCTATGCCTCCATCATCTCCACCCTGCAGCAGCGCCAGTACGTGTCGCTGGAGACCAAGCGGTTCTTCCCCACCGACGTGGGCCGCATCGTCAACAAGTTTCTGACCGAACACTTCACCCAGTACGTGGATTACAACTTCACGGCCAACCTGGAGGACGACCTCGACGCGGTGTCGCGCGGCGAAAAGGCCTGGGTGCCGCTGATGCGGGAATTCTGGGGGCCATTCCATTCCCTCATCGAAGAAAAGGACGGCAGCCTCAAGCGTGCCGACGTGACCCACGAGGCCATCGAGGAGGCCTGCCCCAGTTGCGGCGGCCAGCTGTCGATCCGGCTCGGGCGCAATGGCCGCTTCATCGGCTGCAACAACTATCCCACCTGCAAGTACACCCGTAACCTGAGTGGCGACGCCCAGCCGGCGGAGCCGGAGATCGCGGAGGGCCGCCACTGCCCCAAGTGCAATTCGCCCCTGGTCATCAACTCCGGCCGTTTCGGCAAGTTCCTGGGCTGCAGCGGCTATCCGACCTGCAAACACATCGAGCCCCTGGAAAAGCCGGAAGATACCGGGGCCGATTGCCCGGTCTGCCACAAGGGGACACTGATCAAGCGCAAGTCGCGCTTCGGCAAGCTGTTCTATTCCTGCTCGACCTATCCCGCCTGCTCCTACGCGGTGTGGAATCCGCCCCTGGCCGAGCCCTGCCCCAGCTGCGGCTGGCCCCTGCTCACCATCAAGACCACCAAGCGGCGCGGTACCGAGAAGGTCTGCCCGCAAAAGGAGTGTGGCTACGCCGCTCCATACGAGGGCGAGGTTCCGGCGGCGCTGGCCGGTTGATCCGGCACGATGGCTGTTCCCTCCCGGTTCCGGCTCCGCCGGGCTGCCCGCTGGCTGGGCCGAGGCGAAATCGTGGCCTATCCCACCGAAGCGGTCTATGGATTGGGCTGCGACCCGTTCAACGGGGAGGCCGTGGAGCGGCTGATGGATTTGAAGGGCAGGCCTCGGGGCAAGGTTTTCATCCTGATCGCAGCGGACTTTCAGGACATCGCAAGCCTGGTGGCGCCGATCAGCGAAAGCCAGCGGCTCGACTTGGAGAAATCCTGGCCCGGGCCGGTCACCTGGGTTATGCCGGCGGCCGCTGGCGTCCCCCGCTGGTTGACCGGCGGCGGCCGCACCCTCGCTGTGCGGGTGACCGCCCATCCGCTGGCCGCTGCCCTATGCCGGGCGTTCGGCGGCGCCCTCGTGTCCACCAGCGCCAATCCCGCCGGCTTGCCGCCGGCGCGGACCCCGGTGAAAGTTCGGGACTACTTCGGCTCTAACGCTCACCTGCTTTCCGGTAGCCTGGGCCAGACCGGCAAACCGACGCCGATCTTCGATCTTCAAACCGGAGCGCGGCTGCGATGATGGAATCCGAGGGAAGCGCCGAATAAGTCAGCGGGGCCCTAGAGCTTGAGGGCGGTATCGTTATCCCGGTTGAGCACCCAGACGCTGATTCCGTCGAAAGCCAAGGCCGCAGGGCTGGTACCCGCCGACCACGACCGAATCGGGATTCCGTCCGTCATCCGCAACTGGATGACGTCGTAGAACGGGTGCAGGCTGGAGTAATTCCAGGCCGCTGCGTATTCCTGGTCGGCTATCCTGCTGCGATCGCCGATTTCCGAAACATCCACGAATTCCCGTTTCTCGGGCTTCTTGTCGTCCGGAACGATATAACCGGAATAATCCGGGTCTTGCTGGATTCCAGGCCGTTGGTGCCCCAGGCGCTGGAGGCGATCTTCCTCGTCGGAATGACCCGCCATCATCAGAAGGTTCGCTTCCTAACGCACGATCTGACGCCGGCAAACGGAATGTCCGCGGAGCATTGTGCGATCCGGAAAACCGATGGGGGGCCCGAGCCGGCCTCGCGTCTTAACTTTCCCCACCCCACGGCAGTTGATAGAATTCCGGATCGCTCAAGCGCCGAGACCGAGTCACCTGCAGCTGTTTACCCATGGCCAACTTCACCGATCGCGAAAACACGCATCAGCACATCTCCAAGCAGTATGACAATCAGCTGCTGGACATTCGCAGCCGCGTGCTGGCTTTGGGTGGACTGGTGGAGGAGCAGATCGAGGCGGCGGTGCGGTCGCTGGTGGATTGCGACGTGGATCGCGCCCGCCAGGTCATCACCGACGATTACAAGGTCAACTCGCTGGAAGTCTCGATCGACGACGAATGCACGCAGATTCTCGCCTTGCGCCAGCCCACCGCCCGCGACCTGCGGCTGGTGGTGGCTGTGATCAAGACCATCACCGACCTGGAGCGGATCGGCGACGAGGCCAAACGCATCGCCCGCCACGCGGTGGACCTGTCGGCCCACATGCCCAAGAAAAACCAGCTGACCGAGCTGGAACATCTGGCGGCCCATGTGCGGGGGCTGTTGCGGGAATCCCTCGACGCCTTCGCCCGGATGGACGTCGATGCGGCCTTGCGGGTGGTCCAGGACGACCGTCAGGTGGATCGGGAGTACGAAGCCATCATGCGCCAGCAGATCACCTATATGATGGAGGATGCCCGCTCCATCCCGGTGTGCCTGGACATCATGTGGTCGGCCCGTTCGCTGGAACGGATCGGCGACCGGTCCTGCAACATCTGCGAGTACGTGGTGTATTGCACCAAGGGCAAGAACATCCGCCACATCAGCATCGAACAGGTGGAGCTGGATCTCCGCGAAGACTGACCGAGGCAAGGCCCCGCGGCGGTCTTCCGGCGCTTTGGGTGTAGCAACCGATCCCGTATCCTGAAGGCGCGCGTTTCTTGACCGAACAAATCCCCAGATTTACCGGCACTTTTGCCACCACCGGCCGCAGCTGGGCCTGGCTGCTGGTCCTATGGCTGGCCTGGTCGTTCCCGGCATGGGCGATCGACAGCTTCACCGTGGAGGAAATCCGGGTGGAAGGGCTGCAGCGCATCTCAACCGGCACCGTATTCAATTACCTGCCGGTCAAGGTTGGCGACGTGTTCGACGACAAGCTCTCGGCGGAATCCATCAAGGCCTTGTTCAAGACTGGATTCTTCAAGGACGTCAGGCTCGACCGGGACGGCGACACTCTGGTGGTGGTGGTGGAAGAGCGGCCCTCCATCGCCAGCGTGACCCTGGAAGGCAACAAGGACATCGGCTCGGACGACCTCAAGAAGGGCCTCAAGAGCATCGGCCTGGTGGAAGGCCGGGTGTTCGACCGTCAGATCCTCGACAAGGTGGAGCAGGAACTGCGGCGGCAGTATTACAACCGCGGCAAGTACGGACTCAAGATCGATTCCGAGGTGAAGCAGCTGCAACGCAACCGGGTGGCGGTGACCCTCAAGATTTCAGAGGGCAAGGTGGCCCACATCAAGCAGATCAACATCGTCGGCAACCACGCCTTCACCGACGAGGAACTGCTCAAGGTGTTCGAGCTGGGCACCCCCCACCTGCTGTCGTTCTACACCAAGAACGACCAGTATTCCAAACCCAAGCTGCAGGCCGACAAGGAACGGCTGCGCTCCTATTACATGGATCGCGGCTACATCAATTTCGAGATCGAATCCACCCAGGTGTCCATCACCCCCAACAAGAAGGACATCTACATCACCATCAACGTCAAGGAAGGCGAGGTGTTCAAGGTGAGCGACGTGAAGCTCACCGGCAAGACCGTGGTCGCCCCGGAGGAACTGGTGTCCCTGGTCAAGATCGGGCCCGACGACACCTTTTCCCAGAAGCTGGCGACCGAGACGTCCAAGGCCATTTCCGACCGGCTGGGGGACGAGGGCTACATCTTCGCCAATGTCAACATGGCGCCCGAGATCAACGCCCAGGCCAAGACCGTCGGCATCACCTTCGTGGTGGAACCGGGCAAGCAGGTTTATGTCCGCCGCATCAACATGCGAGGCAATACCAAGACCCGCGACGAGGTCTTGCGCCGGGAAATGCGGCAGATGGAGGCGGCCTGGGCCTCCACCGCCAAGATCGAGCGCTCCAAGACCCGATTGGAGCGTTTGGGCTACTTCCAGGAGGTCAACGTCGAAACCCCCGCGGTGCCCGGCACCAACGACCAGATCGACGTCAACTACACCGTGACCGAAAAGGCTTCCGGCAACCTGATGGCCGGCGTCGGCTATTCCCAGGTGCAGGGCATCATCTTCAATGCCAGCGTGACCCAGGACAACGTGTTCGGCTCCGGCAAAAGGATCAACTTCACCTTCAACAACAGCGTGGTGAGCACCATCTACCGGATCGGCTACTTCAATCCGTACTCGACCCTGGATGGCATCAGCAGCGGTTTCGACCTCAGCTACCGCAAGACCAATACCAGCTCTTACCAGCAGGCCAACATTTCCAGCTACAACAGCGACGTGTTCACCGGGGGCTTCAACTTCGGCCTGCCGCTGAGCGAGTTCAGTACCCTGCGGGCCAACCTGGATTACGAAAATACCAAGATCAAGCCGAATAAAAACACCTCCACTGAGATCAAGGATTTCATCAGCGGCGAAGATTGGTATCCCTACCGCAACACGAGTGGTGACCCCTGCGAGGTCAAGACAACGCAGAAAAAGAATGGGGAAAAAGTGGACGTCTACTCGGGTTGTTTCCCCAACAAAAGAGGATTGAAGGGTTATGGCGACCAATACGGTACTTATACGGTCAGTCTCGGTTTCGTTCATGACACGCTGAACCGTGCCCTGTTTGCCAACAAGGGCGGCATGCAGAGCATCTCCATCCTGGGGGCGGTGCCCTTCAGCGATCTCACCTATTACAAGGCGAGCGCGCGTGCCCAACACTATTTTCCGATCGCCAAGGATCTGACTCTGATGTTGAACGCCGAAGCCGCCTATGGCGACGGCTACGGTTCGACCAAACAGCTGCCGTTCTTCGAGAACTACTATGCCGGTGGCCCCTTGTCGGTGCGCGGTTGGATGGCCAATACCCTGGGGCCCAAGGATTCCTTTGGTCGCACCTTCGGTGGCTCCCGCAAATTGGCGGGCACGGCGGAATTGCAATTTCCGGTGCCGTTCCTCAGCGAGGATTTGGGAAAGAGCGTCCGCCTCGGCGTTTTTTTCGACGCCGGCAACGTGTTCGCCAACAAATACGATCTCGGCAACCTCAGGTATTCGGCCGGCTTGTCGGCGCGCTGGCTGTCGCCGTTCGGCGCGCTGATCTTCAGCGTCGCGCAGCCGCTCAACAGCGGCTACGAATGCAAGCTCAACAGCGATTGCAGCCTGAAGGGCAACCAGGTCCAGGACCAAGTCCAAAGATTTCAGTTTTCCTTCGGCCAGGGTTTCTAATCTGCGATGGCGGAATGCTGCGGAGTTCCGTGAATTCTCGCGACTTCTTGTATAATGGCCGGAACGCCGCTCGACCACCCCCTGACCCTCCCTGCGGATGCCAGTCCATCCCCGGCATTCTGCGGCCCTTTGATCCCGTGCCGGCCAAATCAACCTTTCCGGAGTAAGTTTGAACATGTTTAAGAAGTCCGTCGTTTGCCTTCTATCTGGTCTGATACTGAGCGCCGCCGCGCAAGCCGCGGAGCTCAAGATCGGCGTCGTCAACGTGGCCAAGCTGCTGGTTCCCAAGGAGGAGCAGTTGCGCAAGATGATGGAGCGGGAGTTTTCCGCGCGCGAAAAAAAGCTTATGTCCAAGGGCAAGGAAATCGAGAAGATGGAGGAGAAGCTCAGCACCGACGCCGAGGTGATGAGCGCTACAGAACGCAGCAAGATGGAGAAGGACATCATGAGCAGGAAGCGGGAAGCCAAGGCCGAGGCCGATGAGCTGCGGGAAGACGTCAACCTGAAGAAGAACGAGGAGATCGTCCGCATCCAGAAGGAAATCTTCGAAGCCATCAAGCTGGTCGCCAAGGAGGAAAAGTACGACATGCTGTTGACTGATGGCGTGGCCTATTACGGCGAGGAGTTTGATGCCACCGACAAGGTGGAAGGCAAGCTGGGTGCTGGTGGCGGCGGATCCAAGGCGCCCAAGGGTAAGGCCGAAGAATAGTCATAATAACAGAGACATAGGATCGGCCATTGGATATCCAAGAAATCCAGGAATACCTGCCGCACCGCTATCCCTTCCTGCTGGTGGACCGGGTGGTGGAATGCGAGCCGGGTGTTCGCCTGTTGGCATATAAAAACGTTACCTACAACGAGCCGTTTTTCACTGGCCACTTCCCCGGCCTTTCCATCATGCCGGGCGTGTTGATCATCGAGGCGATGGCCCAGACCACCGGGCTGTTGGCCGGCCAAACCCAACCCGATGTGCTGGGCAAGGGCAAGACCTATTATCTGGTGGGCTTGGACAAGGTGCGCTTCAAGCGGCCGGTGGTGCCGGGCGACAAGCTGATGCTGGAAGCCAGTTATCTGCGCCACAAGCGCAACATCTGGGCGTTCGCCTGCAAGGCTGAGGTGGAAGGCGAATTCGTGGCCAGCGCCGAGATCATGTGCGCCGCGGCGGAGCAGGGCGCTTGATCGATCCCCGCGCCGTGATCGACGAAGGCGCCCAACTGGCCGCCGACGTATCCGTTGGTCCCTTCTCCATCATCGGTTCCGGAGTCGTCATCGAAGCCGGTACCACCGTAGGCCCCCATGTAGTCATTCGTGGTCCCACCCGCATTGGCCGCGACAACAGGATCTTCCAGTTCTCCTCGGTGGGCGAGGATCCGCAGGACAAGAAATACCGCGGCGAAACGACCCATCTGGAGATCGGCGACCGCAACGTCATCCGCGAATACTGCACCATCCATCGCGGCACCGCGCAGGACAAGGGCATTACCCGGATCGGCAGCGACAACCTGCTGATGGCCTATACCCACGTGGCCCACGACTGCGTGGTGGGCGACCACGTCATCATGGCCAATGCCGCCTCGCTGGCGGGCCACGTCCGGGTGGGAGATCACGCCATCCTGGGCGGCTTTTCCCTGGTCCACCAGTTCTGCCAGATCGGTCCCCACAGCTTTTCCGCCATGGGCAGCGTCATGTCACGGGACATTCCTCCCTATGTCATGGTCGGCGGGCGCCCGACCAAGCCCCACGGCATCAACAGCGTCGGGTTGGAGCGGCAGGGCTACAGTTCCGAGGCGATTCGCCAGATTCGCAAGGCCTACAAGGTGGTCTACATGTCCGGGGCCAAGCTGGAGGATGCCATCAAGACGCTCGACAAGATGGCGGAAGAGACTCCGGAACTGGTCTGCATGGCGGAGTTCCTCAAGACCACGGGACGCAGCATCCTGCGCTGAGCCCATGAGCGCTGCCCCTTCCCCGCTGGTGGCCGGCCTCGACGAAGTGGGGCGCGGCTGTCTGGCGGGACCGGTCGTCGCCGCCGCGGTCATTCTCGGCCCCGGCATCGCCATCGAAGGCTTGCGGGATTCCAAAAAGCTCTCGCCGGAACGGCGGATCGAACTGGCGGAGCAGATTCGCCACCGGGCGCTGGCCTGGGCCATCGGCCGCGCCGAACCTTCCGAGATCGACCGCATCAATATCCTGAACGCCTCGCTGCTGGCCATGCGGCGCGCCTGCCTCGCCTTGCCGGTGCAGCCACAGTGGCTCAAGGTCGACGGCAACCGCATGCCGCCGATCGAGATTCCCGGCGAAGCCATCGTCGGCGGCGACGACAGCGTGGCCGAAATCTCGGCCGCCTCGATCCTGGCCAAGGTCGCTCGCGACGGCGAAATGACCCTGCTGGACGCCCTCTATCCCGGTTACGGCTTTGCCGATCACAACGCCTATCCCACCCCAGTGCACAAGGCGCGGTTGGCGGAACTGGGGGTCACCGAGGTGCACCGGCGCTCCTTCGGGCCGGTCAGAGCTTGAGTTCCATCTTGAGTTAGGGGCAATCCTCATGGTATCCCTTGATACCACCAATCGCCTTCTATCCGTCGCAGCCGATCTCATTGACCGCGCTGCTTCAGAGATCCGAGATGGCAAGGTTGAGCCAGTTCGCGAGAATATCGAGCTCTTGGGCCGTGCCCTGGCTGAAATCTTCACGGTTCAACATCGAATTTACGAGTCTAGGCCAGACCTGACACCTGATTACCTCAAGGAACCGAGTGAGCATTCAGAGGCCAATCGTTCACTTATGGGAGTCATGTTTCGTGCCTCCGAGTTTGAGCGCGTGGGTGACATTGCGGGCGCCATCGCCGAATTTGAACGCTTTCTCCAAATCGAACCTTCTACATTCCACACAGAGATTGCGGCTGGAGAAATTCAAAGGTTGAAAGATGGCGCTCGCCCGTAACATCGCTGTCAACCGGAGGCACATCAAGCTGTGCTTGCCAGTCCGTCCTGGCCTTCGGTTATCGGTCGCCGGTTACATTCGACATTAGCTCTACTTTGTCGGAGTCCAAGAAATGCTTCTGCTGAGCATGTTTCTTCGATCCCCTGCAGCCGCGCTGAGCACCGGAGCTTTCAGCAGGAATCGCCCGAAGGGGCGCCGCAAGGGCGAAGCGGACGCGCTGAGCGGGTTTGCCATGGAAGGCAA